>DGOF01000036.1 GCA_002389285.1 Patescibacteria group bacterium UBA4473 | reverse complement strand
GAATCCCTGTCTCTCCGCCAGAAAGCCTGTCTTTATTCCTCAAAAGGGATTGAAGTCAGGCTTTTTTTGAATGTGTGTGGTTCATTTTTTCCTGCTCCGACTCATTGTGAGAATTGGTTTTATGTTTTATAATGTCATGAATTAGTGATTAATATTCTTCATTCTTCCTATGAGCTCCCCCGAACATTCCGTTTCCGTTCCTGAAAAAAAAGATTCTAAAATCCTGTTGGCAGAAGCCCAACAAGCGGAGCAAACTTTTTTGGAAAACAATACCGATAAATTTAGAGGATGGACAAAATTGAGCATCAAAGATCCTTTCCTGAAAGGTACAAAAGAGGAGCAACAGGTAAATTTTCTCCGCTATTACTTTTTCAATCATGCCATAAATAACTTTAAATTTGATAAAGAAACCTTTCATTCTCTGTCCACAGAAAAAGATCTGGCATTTGACCGCGCTGCGGAGGCTCCTATGAGATCTGGTTCTGAAGGAGAGGAGGTCCCCGTCTCCACAAAAAGAAGAAGAGACCATACTGAGAATTCTTTAGACCGCTTTAATTCAATGGTTTATATCAATAAAGATAAAATGAATGATAAGGACGTGGCAACCTTTTTCGGTTTACAGATTAATATTCTCCAGACAAAAATCGATTGTCTCCTAGAACTGGGCGATAATGCCGAAGCGAAAAAAGAAATCGAAAAACTTCAAAAAAGAATTGAAACCCTTCGTTCTGCTCTGACCCGAGCGGAAAATAGACATCTCTTTTCTGAACTTGAAAGTCTTAAAACCGAGGTTTCTGACGACTAAAGGCAGGCTCTTTTTGAATATGTATTATAAATGACGCGACGCTTGCACAATTCCATCATCATATGATAGCATCACTTTGAATAAATCTTAACCCCCACCCTATGAGTAATTCTTTAGAAAGAGCGGCTGATTTTGCAGAAGCTTCACAACCTGAGTTTGTAGGATCTAAAATCCCTCACGCAAACACTATTCGTCCACAACTTTTGGCTGATATTTCAGAAGCTATGCAAGACAATGACGAGCTTGAAGCTCAATGGTAGATGTCGTCCTGGTCGATCCACAAGATCAAGACCTTGGCACCTGTGAAAAGATCGAAGCCCACAAAAAAGGCCTGTTACACCGGGCGTTTTCTATTTTTGTGTTTAATAAATCCGGAGAACTGTTGCTGCAGCAGCGCGCAGAGAATAAATATCACTCAGGTGGTAAGTGGACGAATACGACCTGTTCTCATCCCCTACCGGGTGAAGATGTTTTAAAAGGCGGTCAAAGAAGATTGCAGGAAGAAATGGGATTTGTGTGTGAACTGCGCGAAGTAGGAAGCTTTCTGTATAAAGCTGATTTTGAAAATGATTTAACAGAACATGAATTTGATCATGTATTACAGGGCGTTTGGGATGGCACTCCCGAGCCTGATCCAGCAGAATGCCAAGACTGGCGCTGGGTTACGCGAGACGATTTAGAACAAGAAATAAAAAATCACCCGGAAGATTTTTCGGCTTGGTTTTTCAAAGCCTATGAGCTCATCACGAGATAAGCTTGTCGGTAAAGACGCTTCTCCCTATAATCGTCCTGTGAAAATCTATCTCTCTCGACTTTTTCTTTTTGGGCTTCTTCTGGGTCTTGCTTTCCCCGTCCAGGGACGCGTGAGAACCCAAGACTTTGTCACGATTGTTGAAGGGCGTGTGGTAGAAGACAATGTCATGGCCGATTCGAAGGGCCGTGTTTTTATCGAATTTATTAAAGGGACGGTTGTCGTCAACGTTCCCAGTCAGGACAAATACGAAGGGAGCCTCCTGCCGCCTGAAATTATCAGCCCTTATGACAAACCCCCTCGAGCTCGGATGAGAGAAGTCGTAAGCTTTGAACTTATTGGGCAAACACCCGGTACCCTTAAATTTATCGATCAGATTGATCTGATGCATCCACGAACCCGACGACGGTATGAATTCTTGAATCGGAATAGCATTCAACGTTATAATGCCGTTAATCTTTACATCCCTCTGACGATGGATCTGTATGGGGTTGGTTTGTGGCAGTACAACAGTAATACTGAAGACTGGAAGCGCATTGGAGGAAAGCTTGAACCCACTTCACAAGAGGATGTACAGGTTTTTTCCGCCGTCTTGCGAGGCACGGGTGCCTACACCTTATTTAATGAAAACCCCGACCCGGCGAGTGTCGATCCTATGAATCCGGATGAAATAGAAACCGTTGAAAAGTCACCCTTCCCCAGTGTCCTGCCTCCCGAAGAAGAACTTTTGGAAGATCCCTTCGGTGCCGAAGAGGAAGTTATAAATCCTGATCCACGTGTTATTCCATCCATCGACGACGCCGACTCAGAGATTCCGGCACCTCTTCAGGATCACGATCAATCATTACCCTTACTCCGCCCTGATGAATCAGATGTCTTTTATGAGGATGAGTCGTCTCCGATGCTTGGATCCCCCAATCAAGTCCCCCCCGTTCAGAATTCACCGCCGACCTCTTCGTCTTCACAAGGATCCCTCCAGGGCTATCAGGATAGCACCTCTAACAGCCGCGTTGCCGCTACGGCTCCCGTATCCCCTGTTATGATTCCTGACACCGTCCTACAGACACGGAAGACCTATGGAAGAAATCTTCAGGCCTCTTCCTTTGATCTTCCAAACGATGGTACGGACACATCCTCTCAAACCAAAGGCCTTCAGGCTTCTCCGGTATTTGTTTTCTTGGGAACGCTGATCATTGTGGGAGTTGCTGTTTTTTGGAAACGCAAAGAAGACGTCGATGACTTCGGAGTCTAAAATCACTTGATTTGATTTTTACTGTTTTTTCTGTTACAATGTTGGGATTTCTTTATCCCTCTCCTTTGTATGAAAACGATGAAAAAAACGTATCGGCGGGTTCTCGGATTTATCCGTCCTCAAAAAGATTCCCTCCTCTGGGATGTCATGATTTCCTCTAGTATCGTCTTTACGTTTGCAACGTTGGGATACCTCTCACGAGAATTTGCTTTGGACCTACAAACCTACTTTTACTTCTAGGCCTTCTTCGTAGCCTCTTCAGCAGCAGATGAATCCTCTTTCGCCTCAGCGACAGTGGGTTCTTTTTTTGCGTCATCTTCTGCCTCGGTCTGTGGCGCTTCAAAATTCTTGTATTCCAATTCCAAGGCTACCTCTGGCAAACGAAGGGCTTTCCCTGATCGCTCTCGAAGATAATGCAATTTTGCACGACGCACTTTATGAGCCCGAAGCACTTCAATTTTTTCAATACTTGGAGCATGAATCGGAAATACTTTTTCGACTCCGATTCCTCCTGAAATTTTTCGAACGGTAAAAGTCTCGGTGACACCATGGCCCCCTCCGGTTCGAATCACCATCCCTTCAAAAATCTGGACTCGTTCTTTATTTCCTTCTTTAATACGTTGGTGTACTTTCACTTGATATCCGGTTTTAAGAACCGGTACCTGAGCTTTACACTGACGACGCGAATATTGTTGTAGAATAAGATCCATATTTTTTGAGCGCAAAAAGCCGTGGAATTATAAGGCGAAAGCCGCTTCTGTCAAACGAAAATAAGCATAAAGTATAAACGGCCGACTTTCCACCACACCACATAGAGGAAAGCCTCTGCCGCTCATACGAATCTTAGTCCTGGAAGCACAATGGTTCCAGCGGTATTATTAGTGTTTAAAGAGCAAAGAATGGCTCGGTATCTTTCTTCAGTTTGTTTTTCAAAATCACATTGTTTCGATCTCCCAACAGAGCCTGTACAAACTTATCCTTCAGCGTCAGGCGGTACAAGAAATCTTCTCTTGTCATCGTTACAAATCGTAATTCCTTGCCTTCGAAAAATTTATCGAGAAATTCCTGCAGAGCTTCTTTACCAACATTGCCCACTAAAAACAAGTCTGCATCCATATCTTCTCTTCCCAAAAATGCTCCACTCAAAACTAAGAGGTCAACATTTCCTAACTGGGAAACTTTTTTCAAAAATTCTTGATTGGTCTCATCTGTTTTTCGAACCACCGACGTCAATTCATGAAGCAGTGGGAAATATTGATTGATCTGATAATACTTTTTTCGATTGCGCTCTTTGGAACGCAACATGCCAATCTTTTCCAAATTCTCGAGTTCGCGTCGCAACGAATTAATCTGCTCATCGAGCAAACGTGTTAATTCCCGAATGTAGAACTCTTCCGTTGGATGCATCAAAAACTGACGAAAAAGTTTTACGCGAGCCCCTGATCCAAATATTTTCTTGAGCATATTTTGTGAACAAAATGTGGTAGTGCAAAAAACGTATTCGTTTTCCGTTAAAAAGTCAAAATTTTTTTCTTGCTTTCCCCTCGGAAAGCTTTCGTTAGGCCAAAAAAGTGACTGCAAAAAATCAACATGATCTATGATTGTAGACAGGATCGAACAATTTTAGTGATCAACAAATGATTTTTTCAGGAAGCTTTTGTATGATTTTTAAACAAAGAACTATAAAAAAAAACCTTTGCTTTAAGCAAAGGCCTTTTATTTTTCCTTATTTTTTTCTTATTTTCTATAAATCAATATCGTCCGGCCCCATCTCGGCATTGTTCTTTTTCCCTTTTGCTAATACATAAGGAATAAGTCCCAACAGAATCCCCCCCATCACGCCGAACAGGAACATATACATGACCACATAAAAGAGGCTTCTGTTAACGACCGTAAAAAGAAACATGAAATTGGTCTGCATGCCAATATTTTCAAAGGCAATGATTATGACCAAAATAAAAATGAAACCAAAGGAGCCGAGAAGAACTTTCCACATGTTATTCCTATGATAAAAGACTCGCTAGATACTTGTCAATTCTTGCAGACTCTAAGGCGTGTGATTTTTGCGCCTGGGTGGGAGTTTTTTTATCTCCTTCATGACTGAGACGATGCTCCAATTGTGCCTGCACCATTTGTTCTTCGCCCGCACTAAGCTCAAGAGCTTCTCGTTTCACAATCTCAGAAAGCCCTAAATAAATTTTAAGAGTTTTTTCTGAATCTTTTCGAAACTCTTTCATTAACGCGTCTTCGCTTTTGCCCACCTGCTTCCAAAAAGCTTCTGGATCTTGTCGATAAGCGGGTGATTGTTTCATCTGTTCTTGTCGTCCGCCAACCTCTCGATCAATCCAACTCTGAGGAAGGTCTACCTTGACGATCCCCGCAAGCTTTTCTTTAAATCCTGCAACAGCCTTTTCTCCTTGCTGCTTTTTTTCCTCTGATTCAAGCATTTTAAGTACTTCTTGACGAAGCTCTTCAGGCGTTGCCTCTCTTCCCAACACTTCCGTTGCCAAAGCTTTATCAATAGCCGAAGGATCAACCGCCCCTACTGAAATAAGTTTAACACTAAACAACATCTTTCCCCCTGCTTTGTCTCCAAACATCGGTTGATCGGGGAATTTTACACTTATTTTTTCCTTGCTCTCTCCGGCCTTCATTCCGGTGATGGCTTTTTCTACCTCGGGCATAATATGCTTTTCTCCCAAGACAACACGACGTTCGTTGTTTTCATCTTCCCCCCAAACACGTTCGTTCTTTTCATTGGTTCCGACGAGATCAACCTTAACCACGTCGCCGGCCTTTGCGGCTCGTTCAACGATCTTTTCCCGCTCTTGTGCCACAAGAAGACGTTTCAAAGCCTCCTCTATGTCTTTTTCTGAAATATTTATTTTTAAAGCCTTCGGTTTTAGTTTTTCATAATTTCCCAAAGAAAGTTCTGGGAACAGCTCCACTGAAATCCCCACCTGAAACGGCGGTTTTTTAAGATCCTTAATATCAACCTGCGGCATCGCCACAGGATGTAGATCATGCTCGGTCACAAAAGCACTGTATTTTTGACTCAACACCTGGTCAAAAGACTCTTGAAATGCTCGCTGGGGACCAATAGCCCCCAAGACCATGTCATCGGGAGCTTCTCCTTTACGGAATCCTTTAAGAGAAATTTCTTTTTTATGATGTGCAATCACGCCTTTTTGCGCTTTTTCAATATCCCCTTCTTCGACCACAATACTGAAGGAAATTTTAGAACCGGAAAGTTTTTTGTAGGGAGCTGCCATGGGAATAGATTAAAAATTCCGATTTATTGTAAAGAGGTAAAGAGAAGAAAGCAACTCACGCAACCTTAAATCGAGATTAAATCTTTGCGCATCTGAAAACAGAAGATTATGAGAGTATATATGCCTTATGTTTTCTTTTTATTTTTCATGCTTCATTGCGCGCTGATTCCTGTCACATCAGCCGCTAAGTCGTGGCGAACAGCCATTGTCCACGAAGTGGTAGACAATCAACACTATCGCCTCCGTGATGGACGATTGATCCGCCCGTTGGGAATTCAGACCATTCAAAGCTTTCCCTGGTCTGACCAAGAAGCCTGTCATAGTCGAGAAGCTTTTCAGACCCTCAAGATTCTTCTTCAGGGACAAAAAATAAAACTTTATTCTGAAAAAAGTGATTCCGCTCAAAACTTTCGTATCAAACTTCCCTCCAAACAAGAACTCAATGAATTTTTACTCTATGAAGGATTTGCAAAGCTTTCAAAAACCTCCGCAGACGAACTTCATTCTAAAGTCTTGTCTCGATACCAATTAGCTCAAAAAGAAGCACTCCTAGCCTCACGGGGTCTTTGGGACAACTGTGGGCAAACTCCTGTACGTTTTCAATTACAAGATTTATCGGGACGCCAAGCACAGGTTTTTAAGAAACGCTATGGATCCTACTTTTCTTCTATCTCAGCGGGGCGCGTTGCACGGGTTATTTCGGGAGAAGTTTTGGAGTTGACCAACGGACTTCATGTGCGACTGCAAGGCATTGCCGTTCCTGATGCTCAAGATCCACGCCCAGAATATGCCCACCGAGGCTTAGCCGCACAGCAATTTTTACAGGAGTGGCTCCTTGGACGCACTATATTTTTACGCCGCAATAAATTAGATTTCGATAATAACGGCACTCTTATTCGTGAAGTATTCTTGCCGCCCAGGAGTAAAAATGAACCTGAATTTTTTATCAATAATATTTTGATAGATTTGAACCTCGCCATTAAAAAGACCCACTAAGGCGGATCAACATTGCAGACTGATCCCCAACCGCGTATACTCGGCCCCGATGAAATATTCTCAACTGTTTACCAAAACCCAACGTGAACTTCCCGCTCAGGAAGACGCTAAAAATGCGGAGCTCCTCCTGCGGGGAGGATTTATCCGCAAAGAACTGGCGGGTGTTTATAGCTACTTGCCCCTCGGACTTCGTGTCCTCCGGAAGATCTCTCAGATTGTCCGAGAAGAAATGGACCAAGCCGGGTGCCAAGAAGTTTTGATGCCCGCGATTGCAAAGAAAGAATCTTGGGAGCAAACCGGTCGATGGGAAACGGTTGACGTGCTGTATAAACTCGAAATGGCCAATGGAAAGCACGTAGCGCTCTCCCCCACTCATGAGGAGGTTGTCACACCGATGGCCCAATCTTTCAGCCGTTCGTATAAAGATTTTCCCTACTGTATCTATCAGATTCAGAATAAATTCCGCAACGAACCGCGTGCGAAATCAGGCATCTTGCGTGGACGTGAATTCTTGATGAAAGATGCCTATTCTTTTCATACCAGCCAAGAAGATTTCGACGCCTACTATGAAAACATGAAAGACGTTTATAAGAAGGTTTATGATCGTCTTGGTCTGGGCGACATCACGCATATTGTTGCGGCTTCGGGCGGAGATTTCTCTCAATACTCTCATGAGTTTCAGACCCTGAATGAGGTCGGCGAAGACAAAGTTTTTTATGACACGAAACAAAACATCTATTATAATCAAGAAATCGCACCTTCTCAGGCGCCTGCACTCGAAAGCCAGGAGCCACTTCCCTCGGAAGACGTTAAAGGTGAAAATATTATTGGGGTACAGGCTTTATCTGAATTTTTAGGAATCCCCGAAGAACGCACGACAAAAACTCTTTTTTATGAAATGAATGAAGGCGTCATGATAGCGGCTGTGATTCGTGGCACTTATGATGTGAATGAGATTAAACTGAAAGAAGTTTTGGGCTGCAAAAATCTCAAATTGGCTGACAAAGCCCTGGTGAAAAAAATAACTGGCTCAGAAATTGGCTATGCAGGACTGGTAAATCTTCCTGACAGTGTGCGTGTAGTGATCGATGATTCAATGCAGGGTGTAAATAACTTCGAATGTGGAAGCAATAAAACGCATTATCATACTAAAAATGTAAACTTTGGACGGGATATTCCTGAACCTGATCAGTTTTATGACATTAAAACCGCACAAAAAGGCGACCTCAACCCCGAAACCGGCGAAGTCTACCAGGTTTCAAACGCTATCGAAGTAGGAAATATTTTCCCGCTCTCAAAAAAGTTTTCTGAGGCCTTTGGTTTCAAGGCTACGGGCGAGGATGGAAAACCTACGCCTATTCTCATGGGATGTTACGGTATTGGAATTTCAAGATTAATGGGAACGCTGGTCGAAGTTTTCCATGATGACAAGGGCATCCTTTGGCCGAAGTCCGTTGCGCCTTTCCAGGTGTATCTCGCGGCCATTAGTAAAAATGATGCGGTTTATACCGAAGCAGAAAAACTCTATAAAGAACTACAAGACGCAGGCATTGAAGTCCTTTATGACGATCGACGAGAGAAAAAAGTTGGCCCGGGTCAGAAGTTTTCTGATCATGAACTCCTCGGTATCCCCGTACGAATTGTTATGTCCGAAAAAACCGAAGAAAAAGGCATTGTCGAGCTGGTGAATCGCGAGACGGGCGAAGCCCAAGAAATTCAAAAATCTGATATCCTCAAGCATGTCTAAAAAAGCGGTCCTACACTGTGATGGCGGAAGCCGTGGAAACCCTGGACCTTCGGCTGGTGGCGCGGTCTTGAGTGATGAGTCTGGCACTATTATCGCCGAAAAAGGTGAATTTTATGGCACCCAAACCAATAATTTTGCCGAATACTCTTCACTGATCTGTGGCCTTAAACTTGCCCTCGAACAGGACATAACCAATCTTGTGATCAGTATGGATTCAAGCCTGGTTGTCGGTCAGATGAGTAAAGGCTGGAAAATGAAAAGCCCGAACCTCAGGCCGCTCTGGGAAAGAGCCCATGCGCTTGTTGAACAATTTGAAAGTATTGAATTCACCCACGTGCTTCGTCATCTGAATAAAAACGCGGACGCCCTCGTCAATCAGACACTCGACGCACGTCGCCTCTAAACACTTGGAAATTCTGTTTGCTGGAGGAGTATTGCTTCTTTTGAGTACCAATTTTCTCGTAAGAGCCCACACAGATAGAAGCTTCCGGTGACCAAGACCACATCGCCTCGCTCACGTGCCAGAACCAGGGCCTTTTGAGGATCCTCTTCTATCTCTCCTCGACCGAATCGCTGTGCAAGTTCTGTCGGTGACCAAAATCCTCTCTCGCCTGCAATAGTGGTCCAAATTACATCATCGAGCTCTTCCAGCACTACTTGAAAGGCTGAGGGATCATGGTTCTGTGCCATGGCGCACACACCTACTATTTTCCCTTCTTGTTTTTTTATCTGTGGCAATCGATAAAGAAATCGATCGATAGAATGCGCCCCATCGAGGATGATTTTCTGTGTATCGGGCATGGTTTCCCATCGCCCAGGAGTCGCAACTTTCTGAAAATCAACCCCCACCTCTTTTAATATAGTTTTTACTATTTTTTGTGCTATTTTTTTGTTCAACTTTTTACTTATCCCTTTCACAAACTCTATTTCACAATCAGCCTCTTTGCTCAAAATTGATCTATATTTTTGTTCAAAACTAAAAACTTTTACGCAATCCTTGGTAAAAATACCGGATTTTGTGATCGCAATATCTTCCAACGTCGGTCCGAGAATATCCCGATGATCATCCCCCACAAAAGTCAGAGCGGCTATCCGCGGTCCGTCCATCGCATTGACCGCATCCCAGGATCCGCCCAGGCCAATTTCACCAATACAGATTTCTGCGCCGGATTCCTGACCATAAAGTATCCCCGCTAGGACGATCGCTTCATAATAGGTCGGCTTTTGATCTATTTTTTCCGAGACTTCTTTTATTTTTAAAATAGATTCACCAAAAGCTTCCGGTGTGATCAACTTTCCGTTCAGACGAATCCGCTCGGTTACGACTTGTACGTGCGGCGACATGAGTGTGACGACAGATTTACCCGAACGAACCAAGACATCTTCCACTAATCGACACACACTCCCCTTCCCGGCCGTCCCACCGACAATGACCCGCATCTGAAACGATCGATCCGGATGGTCAAGATGACTCAAAAAACATCGCATCACCTCCAACGAAGGTTTGGTCGAAGTCCGAAAAAACTGAGCCTCTGACGAGAGAGACTTTAGCCAATCTTCTGCTGCGTGAAAAAGTTCCATGAAGAATCAGTGTCATCAGATGCATTACCTTCTGATTTCAGGGTAGCACTTTCTTTTACAAAAGGCTCATCCGTAGCGGAAAGCGTTTCTTTTTTCAGATCCGCGACGAAGTCATCCGCCGAAAGTGCAAACGGCATTTTCCTCTCTTTGACCACTTGTCGGAGAAAAAGCTTAATCGAAGAAGAAAGGGTTAACCCCATGCTTTCAATAATTTTCTGGGCGTCCTTTTTTTCTTCAGTGGCAATACGGATTTGGATGTGAGACATAGAAAACAAGATAAAGAAGCTATAATCCGCAAAAAGTTACCACACTGTCATGACAGTGTCAATTTAGATCTTTTGAAAGTGGATAAAAAATTTACTGCCAATTTTCTAGCAGGGCAAAATTTAATGTTCTCTTAATGTTGGAACCTACTTATTCCGATTTTTCAAAAACTCCAAGCCCATTTTTACAAACTTCTCAAGCTTGATGATCAAAGCCACCGGTTTGTAGATATACTCACTAAAAAGCTCTACGAGATCATCGAACTTATTCAAGAACTGTTTGAGTTTCCAAATAAAAGTACTTACGACCGCCACAAGAATCAAAAATCCTCCCCCGATACACAGGAATGCGATTTCTTTTGCGTTCTCGATAAGGTAATCCATCTGTAGAAATATTTAGCTTCTTCTCTTTATTATAGCAAATATTTCGGGGTTTATCAAGGATTTAAACCTTACCCAAGCTCTTTCTTCAGCATTTCCATCACCATCGGTGGATTCGCGGCGCCTTTGGAGAGTGCCATGACCTGTCCCATCAAGAAACTAATCGCTTTGCCTTTCCCGGCTTTGTAGTCAGCAATAGATTGTGGGTTTTTTTCAAGAACTTGTTTGACCCAAGACTCAAGTTCGCCGGTGTCAGAAACCTGTTCAAGACCTAAATCAATCATAATGTCTTCGGCTGCCTGCCCCGTTTCCATCGCCTTGAGAACGATTTCTTTCGCGCCAGACGATGAGACTTTGTTACGCGCTTGTAAATCTAATGCATCCGCGACAAGCTGCGGCGTGATTTTGGATTGCTGCCAATCATTTACTGCTAATATTACACTCAAGATCATACCGGCTGCTTTTTTCGGTTTGCAGTCAGCGGCAATCGTCTCATTCAAAAATCCTGATAATTCTGGCGACTCTGATAATTTTAAACTGTCGGCATCGGAAAACTGATACTCCGATCGGTACCGATCATACAGATCAATCGGAAGCTCGGGCATGTCTTTGCAGATGTCCGCAATATCTTCATCGGTAAAGACCAGCGGTGGTAGATCTGGCTCGGGAAAATATCGATAATCATGCGCATCTTCTTTGTCTCGCAGTAATTTTGTTTTTTGTTCATCATCCAGCCATCCCACCGTCGTCGGCACCGTGGGCGCTTCTCCTTTTTCCCAGAGTTTCTTCTGACGATTGATCTCGTAATCAATCGCTTTTTGAAGCGAGCTAAAAGAGTTTAAGTTTTTAATTTCAGCTCTTGGATAGAGCTTGTCTTCGCCTTTCGGTCGCAAAGAAATAGAGGCATCAAATCGCATCATACCTTTTTCCATATCTGCATCAGAGCTACCGGCAAAACGAAGAATTTTTTGTACTTCTTTCGCGAAAGCTTGTGCATCTTCAGCCGAACGCAGGTCGGGTTCGGTCACAATTTCTACCAAAGGTGTTCCGGCTCGGTTGTAATCACACAGTGTTCCATCTTTGACGTGAACCAGCTTTCCCGCATCATTTTCTAAATGCACCCGCGTGATACGAATCGTCTTTCGTGTACCGGATGAATCATAAAAATCGACTTTTCCGGCCAGTGAAAAAGGCTGATCAAACTGAGAAATCTGATACCCAAAAGGAAGATCGGGGTAGAAGTAATTTTTACGATCAAATTTGGAAAATTTCTGAATCTCACAGCCCATGGCCGCAGCGCCTCGGACGGCTTTTCGAACGGCTACTTTGTTCAGGACCGGTAAAATCCCCGGGAACCCCATGTCGATTTCGTTGATCCGCGTATTGGGATCCGCTCCAAAAGCATCATTGTCCGACGGACTAAAGAGCTTCGTCTTCGTGGAGACCTGCGCGTGAATTTCGAGACCGATAATGACTTCTAAGTCCATAAAGGAAATAATTTTATAACGGCATTATTGTAGTGATGATGGAAGAGGAGACAACTTGACTTTTTTAAAAAAACAAGTAAAAGACGTGCGTTATGTATAAAAATTTTTACGGACAACCGATTGACAAAACTTCACGAGATCCCTCTCCGGAAGAAGAGAGTCCTGTCGCGAACCTCAATCCTGTCTCTGAATTAATCCAGTCTCTTCGCGACCAAAAAGAAAGAGAGATTCGTCGTTGGACACACATCATGCTTCAAAGAGCCTTTCTCGTTGGGGTGTTTCATTCTTCACAAGAAAGCTCTAAAACTATTGTTGCCGGACGAGACATCCCTCATTTCATGAAAGAACTGGTAGACGAAAAACGACCACAAACTTCGCTTCAAATACAATGTGTGAGTCTCGTTCTTCAAATTTCTGTCCAAAAAACATGCAATGCTATTGAGATCGTCCTCGAAAATCATGACTATGGAAACCATGATGCGCTCAAGGCACTCATGAACTTATGGGGATCGGAAAACGGAAAAACCATCAAAGCGCCGTTCAAAATTGCACCACCCCCCGCTGCTCCGACAGAAACGCCCATCAATTATTCAGGTCAGGAACTCGTAACCATCTCTCAATCGTCTATCCACGACTTTCTTCAGCGCCTCCTTCTTGGAACTTCTTTTGCGAACATCCCTCGCACGCTCGAAAAAGGCGATTCATCACAAAGCTGGTACTTTCCCAACCAAGAAAATTCTATTTTTCTTATTACGAGTATCCCTTCTGATCCGGGGCACATGCTCCTTTATTATGTAGGTCCCTGGCAGGAGAAGATGTCCCATCTTCCCCCCCAACAATAGACCTCTCCGTATAAAAATCACCGCCTAATTTCACGCTGGAAATTTAAAAGACTTCTCCTACAATGAAGAGGCTTTTAACTTTTTTGCATGATCAAAACTCTTTCGCCCGAAATTATTGAGAATAAAGTTATTCTTATTCGTCTGGATTTAAATGTGCCGCTTAAAGACGGTCACGTATTAGAAGATACGCGGATTGTTGAATCGCTGCCGACCCTGCACTATTTATTGAAAAATAAAGCGCAACGTATTCATATCCTCACACATTTGGGACGGCCCAAAGGCGAAATTATTCCCGATCTTTCGGCAAAACATTTGATCGATGAGCTTGAAAGTAAGCTGGGCGAAGCGGTTGAATTCCGAGATGATTATTCAGCCGGAGAAAGCCGCGTGCAACTCCATGAAAATACGCGTTTCAGAAAAGAAGAAAAAAAAGGCGATCAAGAAGCGTTTGCCCAAGAAATACTAGACGGCACTGAGGCAGAAATTTTTATCAATGACGGCTTTGCGGTCTCGCACCGAGCACAGACTTCTGTTGTGGGGTTTGCTGGAAAAATTCCTTGTTATGCTGGGTTTTTACTGCAGAAAGAAATCGAAGCGCTCGCGCCGTTCCTGACCGATGAAAAAATACCGGGCTTGGTTTTAGTGTCCGGTGGCGCCAAAATGGAAACGAAAGTACCGGTACTGAAACATTTTGCCAAAATAGCCGATCACATCTTGGTCGGTGGTGCTCTCTCGAATACTTTTCAAGTCGCCCAAGGCTATGATGTGGGAGAAAGCCTCTATCAAGAAGATCAAGTTGAAACTGCTCGCGAAGTGCTCGAGATTGCCAGCACATTTAAAACGGGATTTCATATGCCGATTGATGTGATTTGTGCCGATACTCCCGATAGTACTGAAACCGCCGATCTCCCGATCGAAGACGTCAGTGGTGATGCTAAAATTTTTGATATTGGTCCGCATTCAATCGCGAGCTTTTCGGAAATCTTGCAGTACTCAAATGTGATTATCTGGAATGGACCGTTGGGGATGATGGAGAAAAAACCTTTTGCACGAGGGACCCAGGCCATAGCAGGTGTTATTGGCGCTCAGACCAATGCTCGAACTATTTTGGGCGGTGGTGATACGATTGAGGCGCTTCGACTCTTTGGTCTGGATAAGTCACGCTTCACGCATGTTTCTACTGGTGGCGGTGCTATGCTTGAATTCCTCGCCGGTAATGAGCTACCGGGGATTGAAATTTTAAAGTAAATCTTTACACTCGTTTCGTCTTAATTTTTCGTCTTAATTCCCTCTCTTATGAACTTATTTTTTGATATTCCCCTTCACGAAGAAGATAAAGTAATTTTTAACGCCGTCGTAGAAATCCCCCGTGGAAGCCGCGTCAAATACGAATACAATGATAAGATCGGCGCGATGTTTGTTGATCGTGTCTTTCGAACCCCCATTGACTACCCACAAAACTACGGATTTTTCCCACGGACCTGGAATAAATATGACAACGATCCTATGGATGTGATCATTGTTTCAAGTGAAAAATTTGTGCCGGGCGTTGTTGTCCCTGTCCGCATTTTGGGCATTATCGAAATGGATGATACCGGCGAACTTGACCATAAAATCATCGCCGTCCCCGCTGGACACTCTGACTATGCACACTGCCAAGATATCAATGACCTCGATCGAGAAGTTGTTGAAAATCTCGAATGGTTTCTCGCCAACTATAAAGGCCGTGAACCTGAAAAAGAGGTAAAGGTCTTAGGAACCAAAGGTCATGATGCGGCCATTGCCTTCCTCGAAGAATGCTCCGAAGAGTTTAAAGAAAATCATCGGAAGTAACCCCCTCAGCCCTTCGGGCAGCTCCCCCTCACAGGGGAGCACGCTACACGCCCCAGCCCAGTTTATTTCGCAGGGTTTTGAAGTAGTGTGATTCACGAAGACGTATGAATTTTGCGACGCGTGTTGCTTTTTGAATTGAGACTTCGTCTGTGGGTTTGAGTGAAAAATGAATCTGACCATCCACGGTCATAGAAATCGCATCTGCCCGTCCATCAAATCCTAGATGGATGATTTTATTTCCCGGTAGCAGAATAGGTCGATGACTGAGACGATGTGGCGCGATCGGCGTCACGAGGATGGCTTTAAGCGCCGGACTCACGATAGGACCTCCCGCAGACATCGAATACGCGGTTGATCCGGTAGGCGTCGAAAAAATAACCCCGTCAGACTTATACGTCGAAAGGACTCGGCGATTTACTTTTACATGAAAATTCATGAGCCGCGCCAGTCCGCCATGCCCAAATACCAGATCATTAAGCGCATAGGCTCGAAAAACTTTATCCTTCTCTCCTTGGGCATTCTTACGCCAAACAAACGCCTTCACCAACATCCGTTCATCTACGAAAAAATTACCATCAAAAATTTGTTTCATATCCTCCAACGCTTTGTCTGGCTGAACTTCTGATAAAAACCCCAACGTTCCAAAATTAATACCCAATAAAAGTCCGTCTTTTTTTTGCAGGGTTCTCATTATTTTTAAAAGCGTTCCATCCCCTCCTATACCGATCTTGAGATCATATTTTTTTTCATCATCGATGAGATCCACCCCGTTTTGTAGCAATGAGATCGTTCTCACATCTCCATCAACACTTTTAACGCCCTGAGTTTCAAAAAAAGCCAACAATTCTTTCAAAAACTTCCGCTCCACTTTTTCTTTGGCTGGTTTGTTGTGACAGTAAATCGCAATATGCTGGAACTTTTGCTTTTTCATACGCCTTTATTATGCCATAAAAGAAGCTTTATGAAAAGAGCGCTTGTCCGATTCTGACCACTTCAATCCCCTGTGCCAAGGCTATCTCATAATCACGTGAGGTTCCGGCGGAGATTTTTGTTCCCGGAAGATACTGATCACGAAGATCTATTAACTGCTGAAATTCTTGTTTCTTGCTCTCATAGGTAAACTCTCCCACGCCCATAGAAGCCAGGCCTAACATATTTATATGCGGAGATGCCTGTATTGTTTTTATTAATTCTGGAAGATCTTTGGGCGAACATCCTAATTTTTGATCTTCTCCTGAGATATTTACTTGTAAAAAAACACCCAAAGAGAGATTGGCCGCAGATAATTCTTTTTCAAATTTTTCGACATGCTCTGGTTTACTCAAAGAATGCACTACACAACAATGCTGCGCTATCTCTGGAATTCTTCTGGATTGAATATTCCCGATGAAATGTACCAGTCCTCGCGGCAGTTGCTTATTGATGATGTCATCGATTCTATTTTCTCCCAACGCCCAAAAATTCGGCTGATCCTGAACTTCCTCCAACACTTCCCGCGTCTGGAAAAGATCAAAATACTTCGTTACGACCAAGATCTTGGCGTTAAATACTTCTGCTTTTTCGAAGATGACTTCGTTAATTTTCATAAAATTATGTATGATGCCTCCAGCATTATGATGAAAGTTTTTTATTTTGGCACGCCGGATCTGGCCGTTAAACCGCTTGAGGCCCTCGCAGCTGATAATCAAGTCGAGATTATCGGCGTGGGTGTTATGCCGGATAAAAAAATCGGCCGCAAACAGATTCTCACGCTTTGCCCTGTTAAACAAGCGGCCGAAACTTTAAAGCTTCCTGTTTTTGAAATACAAAACAAACAAGATTTAGTAAAAATATTTGAAGATCATACATTTGATCTGGGTCTGGTTATCGCCTTTGGGATGATTTTTCCGGAGGAAATTTTAGAAAAACCTCCTTTCGGTGTGGTCAATGTTCATTTTTCACTGCTCCCAAAATATAGAGGTGCCTCGCCAGTTCAGTCTGCCATCCTAAGTGGCGATGAAGTCAGCGGCATCACGTTTCAACGCATGGTTAAAGAACTCGATGCGGGCGATATATTGCTTCAAAAACCAGCCGATATCCGAAGTCTGAAAACCTCCGAAGCCTTTGAACAATTTTCTTGTTCAACATCTGGACTCATCCCTCTCTTTCTCCAGCTCTACAAAGGAAAAAGTCTCGATCCTCATCCACAAAAAGACGACCTCGCTACCTTCTGTGGGAAATTCACCAAAGCCGATGGAGAAGTCTCCCCCACCACTGAAACCGCTCTCGAAATCTGGAATAAATTTAGAGCCTTTGATTTGTTTCCTGGTATCTTCATCAAGACTTTGAAAGGCAACGTCAAACTGACTGAAGTTGCGCTCGAAGCCACTGAAAACAGCCATCCCATCACCTGCAAAGATGATTCAATGCTGCATATTATCGAGGCTCAAATCCCGGGCAAAAAAGCGATGCACATCCAAGAAATCTTGAAAGGCAATCCGGAGTTGTTTGACTAGAGCTTGTTCTCAAACTTTCCGGCTTTTTCTTCCTGGGCTAATAATAAAACACAGACAAACAAAATTCCCTCACTGGTGATCCACAAATCTTGTGTAAACAATAATCCCCAAACAAAAACGCCCATCCAGAGGCGTGATTTTTGAGCGTGAAAAAGAATCGGCGTCAGAAGCAGACCGATTAAGGCCAGCAGGCCTATCAGACCTTTTTCATACCAAACCGATAAGAACCCACTTCCTGGCCACCCCCATTGATCGGGCTGGAGATATATTTCTGAGAGCTGTGCCAGTGCGGGCAAAAATTGTCCTTCTCCTACGCCAAAGAATATTCGTCCTACTTTTTCAAAAAAATGAGGAAGAAATTCCCACGACCAAAGGGATGCAAAATGACCGTGTCCCCATCCCCAGAAACTAAGTCCTACTAACAACAAACCGGGGCCCCAAAAAGAAACTTGCTGTCTTTCGAATCGAATCTGAGAAGCCCAAATGCGAGATGTTATCCCTAAGCCGAGCCCCAAGAGAACCAGCCAAGGATTCTGACTCATAAAAAGAACGCCCACTTGAGACAATAAAAAAATCATCCTGTAAGGAAAATACGTGTCCCGCATCGTACAAATCATACTTAACAAAGCCGCAAATCCGAGGAGCTCGCGTGAAACTCCCACTTCCGGAAAATAAACGGAAACGAATGTTCCGATCACCATTCCGGCTAATAGTAGCGTCTGCTTCGGCACTCCACGAATCACAAAAGTCGCACCAAAGGTCACACTGATAAGTCCTAAAAACCAAATAAAACCGTACAAAAAAGAAACTTCTGGATGAATAGAGTGAATATTTAAGACCATCCATATCGCCCAAAACGCTAACAAAAAAATAATTTGTCGCGCCTCTATCTCTCGTGTTTTATGCCCGATGATCGTTCCGATCAAAGCCAACACAAGCGCTCCTGCTGAAAGCGGAAACCAAAAACCAATATGTGATTCCCAAGCGCCTAAATAAGCTGGATCTCCCCCCAAAAGAATCCCTTGGGGCACCCAAAAACAAAGCAAAAATATCACAACTCCCAATACTTTGAGTGTATATCCAACATGCTGAGGTGTGAGAAGACGCAAATATTTCATACCCCCCGATCATACACAAGATTGAAAAACAGAGAACCGTATCTCTTTCTTTCTTCACTTTTTATTCGCCGGCCGCTTCTCTCAGGTGTTCGGTTAAAAATTCCTCCAACCATTCCAAAGCTTTAAGTGGAGCATCTCCATCTTCTAAACGATCAAACAAGGATTCGAACCCTTCTTGCAAAAGACGCCTTCGGATCGGCATCTGAACCACCTGCGCTGTTTTGAGCTGTCGTGCAAAAACTCCATATAAAGGATCTGATTCTTGTTCTAAAAGAAGCGGGTACTGAACCGATAAAAGGCCCGTGGACTGATGCAACGTCCGGGCGATATCACTCTGATGAGCAAAGCGTAAAAAAGACCAAGAAACTTGTGGCTGAGCTGCCGTCCGAGGAACCACAAACCCAAAAACACGAGCCAAAGATCTTCGATGCGCCTGCAAAGAAGGTTTTTTAAATTGGGGCAAAAAGACCGTGCGTATATCTGAATCCATCATCAGCCGTATATCTTCTTCTGTCTGAAGTCTCTTGTGACGCTCTTTCAAACGATGCAGGTCTCGTGCATACGCAAAAACCATCGCCACTTTCCCCTGCAAAAAAGTATCAAAGGCCTTCTCTCCTTTATTTGAAGCCAGTGAAGCATTCCAAGTAAAATGTTTTTGAGAAGGATCGGAAAAACTTCGAAGAAAATTGAGCGTATCAAGTCCAAATCTATATTTTTTCCCATCTTCGCTCACGCCTTCCTGCGTTAAAGTCGCCTGACGTTGATCGGAAGTAAAAAGAGAGAAATCTCTCTGAAACAGTATATTTTCAAAAACTTCCGTCATATGAAAAACATTGTCCACCCGCCCCATAGGCAAGGCGGCTATGGCGAATCGCTCAAAGGAATTATTTTTTTGCACGAGTTGTTCGGCCAAACCTGGCAGATCTTTCCAAGTCTCCAATGGTAATTCTTCCTCACCAAGGCGATCAACGCTAATCGATTGGTTAAATAAAAGTGCCAGCGTATCCGCCCCCAACGGAATTCCATACATATAAGATTCCCCCAAAAAAACATCTTGTGCGGCCTCAATCCATAATGTGCGCAACGATTCTATCTGGAATCCTGCTGTTGGCTCTGCTGCTAAAATCTTTGCACGATTCGACAAAACCCAATCTCCATCAATAAAAACAACATCTGGCCCTCGGCCTTCTGCCAGCGCATTCAGAAGCGCCATCTCGAGCCCGTTAGAAGTTGAAAAAGATCGAACGACAACCTCTCCTGAGACCTTTTTTTGACTCAAAAACTCTCGCCCCAAGGCTTCAAAAAAATCTTCGTACTCAGTTGTCCAAATAGATAAGGTCAGTTCTGTGGAAGAATCTAGCAACGTCGAAAGATCCGGCTCTTTTTTCTCACAGCCTCCCAACAAGATTAAAGTACAGAGTAACAAACAGATCTTTTTCATCGATCTCTATCATACACAACATCCGCCTCCAGAACCACAACTACTTCCACAGCCTCCTCCTGAGACCTCTTTATCATCGACTCTTCTCCCACACCCACTCGAACTACATCCCGTTTGTCCCGTAGCTGATTCTCGAAAAGGCATCAGATTCACCTCCCCACACTTGAGACAAAAAACTTCTTGTGTCTCTTCATCTTCCATCATTTCCTCAAAACGAGCGCCACAGCTCAGACAAAGGAATTTTTTTGCGACAGGTTCGATCATTGTTAATAACATAAAATAATTATAAACAAGAGATTGCTAGATACAAGGGATCAGACAAGAAGTGCTATTTTTTATGAAAATTTGACTCTTTTTTCTCTGGCCTTATCATTGAGCCTAGAAAGTAGTTTTTCACCATTTACAAACTTATGACAAAAATCTTAGCCCTCGTCGCTCTCGGTGTTTTTTTGTTCCTTTTTATCCGTGCACTAGAGGGTGATGAAGACATGCAAGCCTCTACTTTTCTCTCTAGAAGTTCTTTTGACTCGACTGATTTATCGACTTCTGCCATCAATAGCGATGTCAAAGACCTTTTCAAAGACGAATAAATATCGTAAAAAAGTTTGACAAACCGCTTTAAATCGAGAGAATAGCTCGGTCAACTCTCCTTCACCCATGAAGAACTTTTTCAAAGACCGTTTAACAGAACTCCACGCCGTAACCTGGCCAACGCGCAAACAGGCGGTTCATTCCATGATTACCGTCATTGTTATTATGCTTATCGTTGGTGTGTTTTTGGTCTTGGTAGATTCCGCCCTCAATAAAATGGTTCTCAACCTTATCTAAAACTATGGCCAAACAAGATCCTTCCATCGGTCGTCATTGGTACGTCATTCATACCTATTCTGGGTACGAAAACGCGGTTAAAAAAGCAGTTGAACAACGTATGGAGTCTATGAGCATGCAGGATCATGTTTTTGAAGTCGTGGTTCCTATGGAAAAGGTAACCATGATGAAAAATGGAAAACCTACGGTCGTTGAAAAAAATCTCTTCCCGGGATATGTCCTTGTCGATATGATCGTAACGGACGCTTCTTGGTTTATGATTCGAAATACACCGAATGTCACTGGATTTGTCGGCTCTGGAAATACTCCTGTTCCGGTTCTCCCTGAAGAATTCGGCGTGATCAAACGTCGTATGGGCGCCGAAGACCCTACCACTGATATTAAACTTAATGCCGGAGACTTGGTCTCTATCAAAGAGGGGCCCTTCAGTAATTACGAAGGTGTTATCTCTAAAGTCAACAAAGCTAAAGGAAAGATCACCGTCATGGTATCTATTTTCGACCGGGAAACGCCCGTCGAACTCGACTTTCACCAAGTTATCAAAAAATTATAATTTTATTCCTGTTCTCTCATGCCTCCAAGTAAACCGTTTGCCTCAAAATTCAAAATCCAACTTAAAGCTGGTGCCGCAACTCCAGCGCCTCCCGTCGGACCGGTTCTCGGTCAACACGGAATCAATATCCAGGCGTTCTGTTCGCAGTTCAATGATGCCACTGCTGATCAAAAAGCGGATGCACTGATTATTCCTGTTATTTGTTATGTTTTCGAAGACAAAAGCTTTGAACTCGAATACAAAACACCTCCCGCTTCGATTCTGATCAAAAAAGAACTTGGTATTGCAAAAGGATCAGGTCGACCCAATACTGAAAAAATCGGAAAAATCACTCGAAAGCAGCTTGAAAGTGTTGCTGAACAAAAAATGAAAGACCTCAATGCAAACGATATGGACGCCGCGGTAAAGATTATCGCCGGAACAGCCAAACGTATGGGACTCGAGCCCCAAATTTAATATCGCCCCTTTTGTGGGAGCCCTGGTAAACTGGGGCGCTATTTACCACCTTACCCCCCTTCTCATGACGGCCTCTAAAGCACTCCGTACCTCGTACGAAAAATTCGATCGTGAAAAAACCTACTCCATTGAGGAAGCGGTTAAATTAATGATCTCTTGCTCTACGGTAAAATTTGATCCTACCGCGGAAATTCATTTCACTTTGGGTATTGATCCCAAACAAGCCGATCAACAAATGCGTTCTACGCTTTCTCTTCCCAACGGAACCGGAAAATCTGTTCGTGTCGCTGTTTTCTGTGAAGATGATCAAGTCAAAGCTGCGAAAGCGGCTGGTGCCACCGAAGCTGGTGGCGCTGAACTCATCGACAGAGTTGTCTCCAAAGGCTGGACGGACTTTGATGTGGCCGTTGCTCAACCGGCTATGATGAAACTCTTGGGAAAAGCCGCTAAAGTTTTAGGCCCCAAAGGTCTTATGCCCAACCCAAAAGCTGGAACGGTAACGCCTGATATCGAAAAGGCTGTGAAAGAACTCTGTGCTGGACGTATTGAATTCCGAAATGATAAATTTGGATTGATTCATAGTATTTTTGGAAAACTTAGCTTTGGTGACACCAAACTTGCAGAAAACCTGACCCGTTTCATTAACACCGTTAAAGAAGCAAAACCTTCTGGTGCAAAAGGAACGTTTATCAAAAATATCACGATTAACTCCACAATGGGACCTGGTATCAAAGTAAGTATCTAAAAAATCTTGTGACCCAATAAAAAAAAAGGTGACTCAATTATGAGACACCTTTTTTTTAACTTATTGAGACCTTCTTTTACGCATTCTTTTCAATCATTGCAACCAACTCATCTTTTGATTTAACCCCGACCGCTTCATCCACTACTTCTCCCCCTTTGAAGAGTTTTAACGTTGGAATGGACATCACTCCAAACTGAGAAGCGAGCTCTGGCTGTTCATCAATATTAATTTTACAGATTTTAGATCCTTCTGGTGCATTTTCAGCGAGTTCTTCTATGACCGGTAAAAGTGCCTGACAAGGACCACACCAAGGGGCCCAAAAATCAATGAGAATAACCCCTTCTGCGTCGAGAACTTCTGCCTGTAAGTTTTCAGCGGTAATTGCTTGTGCCATGAGAGTAATAAATAGTGAATAGTGAAAATTGAACAGGATGATTGTAATAATAATTTTTTGAAAGGCCAAGTAAATACTGTGAGGAAAGTTACAAGGCTTGCAAAAAGCTATGTTTTTTGGTACAATGTCCCGAATAACTTTGTTTTTCACGCATGAAATCTATCGCCCCTATTACAGAACGTTACGAAGAGACAACCCTCAAGCTCCTCTCTCAAGCCGAAGAAAGTAAGACTCATGGAGACTTTGAAAACGCGAACTCACTTCTGAACAAAATAATTGTTCATGAGCCTGAGTGCTTTGAAGCTTATGAAGAACTCGGTGACAATTTCATTTCTATTCGCAAACTTTCAAATGCCAGAAAAGCCCTTGAGCAAGCATTAAAAATAAACAGTAAATCGGCCAATGCTCATTACTTGATGGGATTTTTGTACTCTGTCGAACGTAAATGGGATCCTTCTATTGAAGAACTCAAAAAAGCCGACGACCTTTTCCCCAATCATCCAGAAATCCTACGATGTCTCGGTTGGTCTTGCTATAATAACTCACGCAAATCCCAAGGTATTGCGATTTTGGAGCGATCCATCAATCTCAATCCTCTCGATCAAAACATCCTGTGCGACTTAGGCGTGTGCTATCTCAATGCTGGAGAAATAAAAAAGGCCAAAGAAATCTTTGAAAAAGTTCTCCAAATTGATCCTCAAACAGACCAAGCGGCTGAATGTCAGATGTTTTTAGATTTGATTGCAAAGAAACAAGACGGGGTTTTATAGATGCTTTTTTGCATAGTGTAGTGTTGCTGCCAGAAAACCTTGTTTATCCCCTGTGTCGAAGCGTTGGCCTTCGAGGACCTTTCCCCATAACGCTTCCCCTCCCTGCAAATACTGATCAAAGGCCTGGGCGAGTCGTATTTCTCCGTCAGAGCCTGCTTTTTGCTGTTTTAATAATGTAATAATTTCAGGGGTCAAAATAAATTTTCCGACGACACCCAAATCAGACGGCGCCTCTTCGGGTTCCGGCTTTTCAATAAATTTATTAATTTTTACTTGCTGAGTTTCTTGCTCATCCAGACCCACAACTCCGTATTTCTTCGTCTCTTCGGGCTGAATTTTGTTTAATAAAATAACGGGCTCTGATTTTTCCTGATAAATACTTAACAATTGCTCAACGGCGTTTTTTCCCGCTTCATTGTCAACCAAATCATCACCAAATAAAACCACCACTGATTCATCAGCCTCTAAAAAGTCTTCTGCACACAAGATTGCATGTCCATCTCCCAAAGGCTCGTCTTGTTGCACATAATGAAAATTCGCCATGGATGAAATATGTCGGACGATTTCTAATTCTTTTAATTTTCCCCTCGCTTCTAAAATAGATTCCAACTCTGGAGCGGGCTCGAAATGATTTTTTATCGCACTCTTTCCCGGACCGATAACAATAATAATTTCTTCTATCCCCGCTGCGACGGCTTCTTCCACAATAAATTGAATCGCCGGCGTATCAAACACGGGCAGCATTTCTTTCGGTTGAGCTTTGGTCGCGGGGAGAAACCGTGTCCCGAGTCCCGCCACGGGTAAAATAGCTTTCTTGATCATCATTTCTCAGAAGAAGTAAAAAGACCCAACCCATAGCTTGTCCCATGATCCGTTAACATTCTCCCCCGAGGGGTTCGCTGTATCAACCCTTCTCGTATAAGAAAAGGTTCAACCATATCTTCAAGCGTATTTTCATCTTCACCAATGGCTGCTGCAATGGTCGACAATCCTACGGGACCCCCACGAAAGTGCCGAGACAGTATCTCTAGGTATTCCTGATCTCCATGATCCAGTCCCCGACTATCAATAGACAGACTCTTGAGACCTTGCTCTACAACCGCAACGGTAATACATCCATCATGCTGAATCTCTGCAAAGTCACGCATGCGCCGCAATAATCGATTGGCAATACGTGGCGTACGACGAGCGCAACGGGCCAATTGCTCGGCCGCATCTTTTTCAATCTCTATTTCTAAAATCTGGGCCGAACGCTCCAGAATCTGCTGAATTTCATTCGGTTCATAAAATCGTAATTTTTCGACGTGTCCAAAACGATCCCGTAGAGGTCCCGCCAACATAGAAGCCTTCGTCGTCGCCCCAATCAGCGTAAAGGGCGGCACGGTCAGGCGCATCGTCCGAGCTGAAGGTCCTTTCCCAACAATAAGATCAATAGCAAAGTCTTCCATCGCCGAATAAAGAATTTCTTCTACGGGATGACGGAGACGATGAATTTCATCAATAAAAAGAACGTCGTGCTCTTTGATATTCGTCAAAATTGCCGCCAAATCGCCGGGTTTTTCTAAAGCCGGCCCGGAGGTTATCCGGAGTCCCACTTCCATTTCTTTGGCAATAATCATACTCAATGTCGTCTTTCCTAAACCAGGCGGACCATAAAAAAGTGTGTGATCAAGAGCCTCCCCTCTATTTTTTGCGGCTTGGCAAAATACTTTCAAATTGTCCTTTACTTCGCCCTGTCCGATGTATCCATCAAAGTCCGTGGGACGAAGAGAATTTTCAAACCCATCAGAGTCATCGCCTGAATAAGCCGAAACGACTGAATCTTGCTGTGAAGCATCATGTTCTTCTATAACCATTTGTCTTGATTATAAAGGCCCCCTGACACATGGCAAGCATCTAGCTGACCGCGCGCTTGTGTCAAAACGGCTGTACACAAAATGTATACTTAAAAACAAATCACTCACTTACACCACACTTCTTGTTTGACAAAAGCACCCCTCTTGGGGTACAATTTCCTGAACAGTTCGCTCAGGGCCAACAACAAAACAAAAGGTTCCCTCGACGCAAACACGTTCAAACAAATAGTCAAACAGTTCA
>DGOF01000010.1 GCA_002389285.1 Patescibacteria group bacterium UBA4473 | reverse complement strand
ATCGATACGCCGGGTCACGTGGACTTTACTGTTGAGGTAGAACGATCCATGCGTGTCTTGGATGGAGCGGTTTGTGTGTTTGATGGGGTCGCCGGTGTTGAGCCACAGTCTGAAACGGTTTGGCGTCAGGCAGACAGATATGAAGTACCTCGTATGTGTTTTATCAACAAACTGGATCGAACGGGAGCAAGTTTTTGGCGCTCTTATGAATCGATTACAACTCGATTGACCAAAAATGCATTTCCGATTCAGCTTCCTATTGGTATGGAAGGAGATTTCAAAGGATTGATCGACTTGGTTGAGATGAATGCCATCATTTATAATGATGATTTGGGAAAAGATATTGATGTGACGGATATTCCAGAAGATCAGAAAGCAGAAGCTGATGAATGGCGTGAAAAAATGATCGAAGCTATTGCTGGATCTGATGAGGTGCTTATGGAAAAATACTTGAACGGTGAAGATCTTTCCGTGGAGGATGTTCGTGCGGCTATGCGTCGAGCGACTATTGCTGGGCAATTTGTTCCCGTGATAACCGGAACGGCTTTGAAAAACAAGGGGGTTCAGCCCATGCTCGACAATGTGAATCGTTACATGCCATCGCCTTTGGATCTTGTAGATTCAGAAGGAAGGGATCCTGACGATGCAGAAAAAGTTTTGACGCGAAAAGCGGATAAAGATGAACCGCTTGCGTCCTTGGCTTTTAAGATTGCGACCGATCCTTTTGTCGGACGTATTACGTTTGTTCGTGTTTATTCAGGAACGCTTCAGTCAGGAAGTTATGTTTACAATCCTACTTCAGGGCAAAAAGAACGTATTGGACGATTGCTTCAGATGCATGCGAATTCTCGAGAAGAAATTCAAGAAATTCCAGCGGGTCATATTGGGGCGGTTGTCGGATTGAAAGCGACACGAACAGGGGATACGCTGTGTGACGAAAAACAACCGATCGTGCTTGAATCCATTGATTTTCCAGAGCCGGTTATTTCGATTGCTATTGAACCGAAAACAAAATCTGATCAGGAAAAAATGGGATTGGCGCTTCAGAAATTAGCCGAAGAAGATCCTACCTTTAAAGTTCATACGGATGATGAAACGAATCAGACCATTATTTCTGGAATGGGAGAGCTTCATTTAGATATCTTGGTTGATCGTATGAAACGAGAATTCAAAGTGGAAGCGAATATTGGTCAGCCTCAGGTGGCGTACCGAGAAACGATTCAAGAAGAGGTTGATGCTGAGTATGTTCATAAGAAACAATCTGGTGGACGGGGGCAGTTCGGTCATGTGTTGATTCATATGCGTCCTGGAGAACTTGGGTCTGGGCTTACCTTCAAAAATACGATCAAAGGGGCTTCTATCCCGAATGAATACATCCCAGGATGTGAAAAAGGGTTTAAAGAAGCGATTACACGAGGAATTATTGCTGGATACCCGGTGGTTGATGTGGAGGTTGAACTCTACGATGGTAAATACCATGATGTAGATTCCTCAGAGTTGGCCTTTAAGATTGCTGCGATTAAGGCTTTCCAGCAGGGAGGTCGTCGAGCTAATCCGGTTATTTTGGAACCGGTTATGAATGTTGAAATTACCACACCAGACGATTATATCGGAGACGTGATGGGAAATGTTTCTTCGAAACGAGGAATCATTCAGGAAAGTGGGACTCGTGGTTTGGCGCAGTTTGTAAAAGCTCGAATTCCTTTGGCAGAGATGTTTGGATACGCGACGGAGTTGCGATCTATGACGCAAGGACGAGCGAGCTACACGATGGAGTTTGCAGATTACTCGAAAGTTCCAAAGGCGGTTGAAGCGAAGATTGTTACAGAACGAGGTGGTGTGGTTCAGGATGATGATGAATAGATCTTGATTGGGTCTTCTTGTTCTTTAAAAAACGACGTCCTGATGGGCGTCGTTTTTATAGACGCTTCAAAAAAACTTCTCATGTCTATAATATTTGCCTGTGCGATGTTTTACGGGTTGAGGGGTGAATCAGGAGGACTTATAGTTTCGGGAGTGTTCTCGGGGACTTCAGGGGCTGTTTCTAGGGGCGGGAGTTCTTGCGTGAGTCGGTCTTCATTGATATCGGTTTGAAACTTTTTTTCGTCTTCACGAAGGGTGTAAAAGGTTCGAACCCATACAGCGGTTGAAAAGACCTCAATAATGGCGGTTAGATACGCTGCGAGAGCAGTGAGGGCAAACCCAAGGATACTTGCAAGAATCATAGCAAAGGTAAACCACTCTGAGCTGGCAAAGTAGGAGAGCGTAGCAATAATGCCCAAAGGAACCCCCAGGATAACGATCACATTCACAAGAATACGTATGTTTACCAGGATCATGAGCATGATAACCATCATGGTTCGTCCAAAAAAGAGAAAGACCATGGCCACACTTTTCTTTATCGATTTTTTGACGGATTCTTCCTCACAAATAACAAAGTAGTGCGTATAGGACAGGAAAACATTGAGGGTTAATGCGATCGCGGAATAAATGAGGATGATGGGCAGAAGGGCCCCAAAGAGTCCACCGTGGTAAAACCGATACATCGTTGCGGTAAAGAGCCCAATCGTAACAAACGCAAAGGGAGAAAGGATGGCATTGATTTCAAAGACCGGGAAGAAACAGCGAAATCCCTCGATCATTTTGTGGCGCAGGGAAAGTGGCTTTTCGGGCGTGGCAAATTCATGGCGGATACTCAAGATGAGGGTTGAGGTAATCCAGGCGGGAAGAAGGAATTCAAACAAAAGAATGAAGACCGTAAACAGTATGGTCCACATAAGGAGTCCGTTGTTTTGGACGAAGAAGAAGGCTTCTTTGAGGGCTCCGAAAGCAGAATCGTGTTCAAGGATTCCAAATTCTGCAGAAAACATAAAAATCTGCCAAGCACTTTCCGCAATAAAGGCGACAACGCTTGCGAAAGCGGGGATGAAGACAAACCACTTCAGTTTTGGTGAACGAGTTGTAAGGTCCCACGCATCGTGGATGACCTGAACATACCTCATAGGACAGTAATAAAGGATGGATTAGAACCGCACAGGGATTCTAAGTAAAAAGGCTTCACGCTCCAAGTCGTGCAGCGAGTTCTACGAATCGGGAACTGTATCCCCATTCGTTGTCGTACCAGGAGAGAATTTTTACTAAATCACCCAGCACTTTGGTTTCCGCTGGGTCAAAAATCGAACTTCGGGCATCCCCTTTGAAATCCATAGATACGAGAGGACGTTCTTCGTAGCCAAGAATCTCGGGACGTTGGTCCGAAAATGCTTTCATAGCAGCATTTACTTCCTCAGTGGTTGTTTCTTTTTTTACTTTTACTGTGAGATCGACAAGCGATACGGTGGGGGTTGGAACACGGACAGCCATCCCGTTAAGTTTGCCTTTGAGTTCTGGAAGTACGAGTCCCACGGCTTTCGCGGCTCCGGTTGAGGTAGGGATCATGTTGAGGGCGGCTGCACGAGCCCGTCGCATGTCTTTGTGAGCGACATCGAGTATTTTTTGATCGTTGGTGTAGGAGTGAATCGTCGTCATGAGACCGGATTCAATACCGAAGGTGTCTTCTAAGACCTTTGCGACAGGAGCCAGACAGTTGGTCGTACAAGAAGCATTGGAGACAAATACTTCTTTGCCCGTGAGAATCTCTTCGTTGACGCCTAAAACAACCGTGGTAAAGCCTTCACTTTTCGCGGGAGCCGAAAGAAGTACTTTTTTAGCGCCCTGATCAATATGCTTTTGAGCTCCTTCTTTGGTTCGGAAAACACCCGTACATTCGAGGACCACGTCTACATCCAGGTCTCCCCAAGGGAGTTGGGTGATTTCTCGTGTTGAAAAAAGTTTAATATCTTTGTTATCAACCCGTAGAATATTGCCCTCTTCTTTTAAAGAAGCGGTTCCTTGGTAGGGGCCGTAGTTACTATCAAACTGAAAAAGTAGTAATGATTGTTCGGCAGGAGAAGGATCATTGATGGCAACAACTTCGATGTCATCTCTTTGTAAAGCAATGCGAAGGGCACAACGGCCGATACGACCGAATCCGTTAATGGCGACACGGGTAGTCATAGGGATTGGAGAGTTAAGAGTGGAAAACTATTCGGGCGTATTTTAGGGGAATGACTATGGAATGAAAGGTTTATTTTGTTTTTTTTGAAAACTTTTGTCACATTTTTCAATCTTCCCTCGTTAGGCTTTCTGAACAAACACAAAATTTCTTTCTTCTTTAATCCTTTTATAATGATTGAAAACTTATCTTTTACGAAACGTTGCTTTCAAAAACCTCTGGCAGTTCTTGCTTTAGGAGCCGTTGTTTTTACTTCTTTGGGACTTTCTTCTGTTCATGCTGAATACGAAGATGAAGTTCTTATTAATCAGGTTACGAGTCCATTTCCGGATGTTGCGCCGGGTACAGACCTTGCCAAGGCAGCAAGTTATTTACATGCGAATCATATTCTTGGGGGCTTTCCAGACGGAACCTTTCAGGGGGATCGTCCGGTGAATCGAGCAGAAATTTCTAAGTTTTTGCTTTTAGCCGCAAAAAAATCAGTTCCGGATACGACCCGAGGAAGTCACGTCTTCCAGGATGTTATGGATGGAGAATGGTATGTGAAATACATTATGGCGATGTATAATGAAAAATTTATTAACGGTTATCCGGACCGACTTTTTCGACCGGCCAACACGGTTAATCGAGCAGAGTTTCTCAAAATGCTTTCGAATACTTTTGGCCGTGCTGAGCGAGGAGCGAGTGTCTATCGTGATGTTACCGCCAATGATTGGTACTACGGGTACACAGATATTGCTTCTCGACATGAGCTTTTTGGAGCGGATCGTTATCTTTATCCGTCACGACTGATGACGCGAAAAGAAGTTACCTTGGCTTTGTATCGATTTTTGATTGCTCATGAGCATATTATTACGCCGGAACCTCCGGTCGTTCTTCCTCCAGTGGTCACCCCTCCAGTGGTGCATCCTCCCGTGATTCATCCACATCGGAAGCCTGTTCAATTTCAACCTTTGGGCGCGGATACGACCATTGATGTGGGTGATAATTTCATTGAGATTGGAAAATTTCGTTTGACGAATCCTTCACAGAAAAGAGATGTTTTCTTTCGAAAAGCTTCGCTTCGTAATCTTGGAACGCTTTCGCCACGAACGAATCTTGAAAATGTCGCTTTGTATGTTTCTGGGCAGCAGGTTTCGTCTTCGACGTATCTTTCAGACACCGGACTTTCTATGAAATTAGGGCATAAAGGATATCGAATCGCTAAAGGCCGATCGGCTATCTTTTCGATTCGAGCGGATATTAAAAGTACTTCAGACGACCAAAACACGCTTCAGTTTGCGATTAATGATTCTGACCATGCTTTCGTGATTGTGGGAGGACGAAACACTAAATTGATTCCTCTTGTTTCTGAAAACTTACGTATGAAAACCTACACGGTTGAGGAAGGTGATCTTAATGTTTCGCGAGATCCTTCTTCTGTCGGAAACCAAGAATATGCTCCGGGAGCTACGGATGTTGTTTTCTTGACCGCACGGGTCGTTGTTGATCAGCCGGTCTTGGTAGAGGGAATTGGTATTGGTCTTCGGGACACGGAAGAGATTGAAAATATGATCCAACTTAATCAGTCGTTTGATAACTTTCGTCTTTTCCTCAATGACAAACTGATTGATACCGAAAATGATTTTAAGGGAGGCATGCTTTCTGGGGCGTATCTTGATTTCAATACGACGTTTGAGATTGCCGGAACGTCTATCCTTAAAGTAGTGGGAAACATCGAAGACGAGGCTGAAACGGGAATGAAAGCGAAGGTCACTCTTTCGTCTTATGCTTTTCGTAACGTACGATATGTTTCTACGGATGAACGTATGAATCCGAATCAGTTATTGGGGTTGGCCGAAAGCTCTTGGGTAGAGGTTTTGGACAGCAATCTTAAGGCTTTGCGTTCGGATGTCATCGGGACGGGCACCAAACTTGTTTCTGGAATTGATGATGTAACGGTTCTTAAATTCATACTTGATAATAATGATGGGGGCGATGTGAATATTACGAATGTGGGGATTCAATCAGAAGCCACGGGTTCTGCAAAAATTTATCCTAATTTTACAGCGGCAGTCTTTGTGGATGGAACACAGCAGGGAAGTGCAAAAAATCTTGATCAAAGCGGTGGAGCCGCTTTCAGCGACCTCTCGGTTTTGATTCCTTCGTCGGGACAAAAAGAATTTATGGTGGTGGTTGATACGATTGAGGCTTCGTACCCTGGATCGTTCAGGATCGATATGACCGATATTACAGCCGAAAACATTGAACTGGGTCGAGAGATTAATGTGACGGGATTACCGGTACAAGGGTCTCGATTGGATCTTGTTTCTGCCGGACGATTGGAACTTGATGTTTCGACTCTTCTTGGGGGAACACTTGAACCTGGACAGCAAGATGTTGAAGTTTTGAAAATTAAACTTGCAGCGATTGATGATGAAGTTCAGATTAAGGATCTTTATTTTGAAAATGACCTGGATCTTGATGGCGTTGTTGATAACGCAGAGGTTGGTGATCGATTAGATTTCAAATTGTATAATGAACAGGGTCAGTTGATCCAAGAAAAAAATATGATCAATGGAAAACTTCACTTTGATCTTGGAAATAATGAACGGATCCGTGTTCCCAACGGAGACTCGGTCTTTGTAAGCATCAAAGTTGACGTGCGATCCATCTCTCAGCAAAGTCAGAACGGAAAACAACTTCGACTTTCCTTGGATGAAGATCACGTCGAAGGAGGATTGGAAGCGATTACGTCTGCAACGGGAAATGACCTATCGTTTCCGAGTCATGGATGGAACTATCATTATTCAACCCATACTTCGGTAGAAATTTCCGGTGAGACCTTTACGGTCGAAACATCGGAAGATTTGCCTCAATAATAGACACCCCATTTGAACATTTGTATCGGCGAGCCGTGTAGGCTCGTCGATACTTTTTTATAATGTTTTCTTTTTTAAGCAATTCTTTTTTTCCTGAGGACTTGGCCTTTGTGTTAAAGTTTTTACAAATATTTATCCTTTTGCTGCTTTTGTAATATGAAGAACATCAAGTCCTGGCTGTCAGCCAAGGTCGTTATCACTTTTGTTTTAGGTTTGGTGATCGGTCTTGGAGCGTATTCTCATATTTCTCAAGAAGATCCACGTGTGGCGCTTCTTTTTGAAAGTAATCTTTTAGAACATGATCTTTTGGAAGAAGAAGATTATGTCTTGGAAGATACTTTGTTTGGAGATGAGTATGTTTTTGATAGTTCTTCTTTGCAGGCCGCTTCTGTTCGAGGTGCTTCTTGTACGGATTCTGATGGAGGGCGAAATGCTTATGAATTTGGAACGGTGACCTACAAGAAAGGCAATCGTTCTCGAAAGTATCGGGATCGGAATCGAGGGAAGAAAGTGATTGAGTTTTATTGTCGAGGGAATCGTCCGGCAGCGGCGGTTATGTCTTGTCCTGATGGACTGGCTCGAATGGGGGGTTGTAAGAAGCCAGAAACTTCAACTGTCGCTTCTCCGCAGACACCAACAAAAAAGCCGCCGGTAAAACAATCTCCACAGACACAGCAGTCTTGTGTGGATACCGATGAAGGCATTGATCCTTATACCTGGGGGAAGGTTACCTGGCAGTACCGGCGTGGACGAAAGCGTGTTCGATCTGATC
>DGOF01000024.1 GCA_002389285.1 Patescibacteria group bacterium UBA4473 | reverse complement strand
TAAATATTTATTAACAAAAACAAATATGAGGCATTCAGTAACAAACAGAATCATTATCGGTAAAACGATCGGTCTCGTCGCGGGGCTCTCCGTCTTTTTTATTATGCCTTTACTGGGCGAAACGTTAGATTTTAAATTTGGACTCGGCTTGATATTACTTTACATCTTACTGGGAGCGATAATTGCGCTTGTTGGAATGTTTGATCGTCACCCAGTGTTGAATTTCAAAATGCCTTGGTGGCTGAAAGGTTTAGCTCTAGGGCTTGTGATGCACCTCGTGCTCGTGCTACTGAGTTATGATCAAATGGCGCTCATGGTTCAAAAAATGGACATCCTCGGAATGGTTTCTCCTTGGTGGGCGTTGATTGATGGAGCTATCTTGGGCCTGATTATGTCTTTTGCTGAGACTAAATTTGCAGGGGAAGGCGCGCTTCCACTGAAATAAATATCTCTACTGCCGAACATCGTCTTTCCCCAAATCAATCGTTTGGTCGATTTTGATCTGTGCAACAAATTCATCGACATGCGAGACCACGATCATCGCGCCTTTGTATTCTTTGAGGGCGTTGGCAATGACGGGAATATGACGAAAGTTGATGTGATTGGTTGGCTCATCAAAGATCAAGAGTCCGGGTTTCATAAGACGAAGCTGACAAAAGGCCACGAGTCCTTTTTGTCCTTCGGACAGATCGCCGACTTTAGAGGCCAAAAGCTGTCGGGTGATCAAGAACCCAGAAGCCGTGGAACGCATGTATTGTTCCATGCTATCGCCTTCAAAGACTTCGATTGAATCCATAAGGGTGTCTTCGACGGTTTTATTAAAATCAAGTGTTGAGAAGTCTTGTCGGTAATATCCGATTTTAATGTCAGGATTAATGGTTATGCCCGAACATTTATTCTGAGAAATCGTCTCTAGCAGCGTGCTTTTACCGATCCCATTGGGTCCTTTCAAGATGAGATGTTCTCCGTGTCGAAGTTCTATGTCGACTTTTTTCTTTTGAATCTCGTGATCTTTCATGATCGTAAGATGATCAATGGAGATACTGATCGCTCCCAGACCTTCTTGGCAGGGGATACGAAAGTCCCGGATCGTTTTGTCTTCTTTTCGAACATCGACCATATTGGCTTCCGCTTCTTCAGCGGCGTCACGCATTTTTTTCGCGACAAGCCGCAACTTTCCTCCTTTATTGGCAAAGACATTCGCTTGATCCTTATTGGCTTGGATCTCTCGTTGGAGTCGCGCATTTTTAAGATTTTCTTTCTTTCGTTGGGCTTCAATTTCTTCGACCACTAAATAGTAATCGCCGGCATGTTGAGACACATTGTGGGTGTGAACATCTAGGTAAATAACGCCGTCAGAGAAAAGATTCAGGAACTCCGCATCATGAGAAATAACCATGACGGTGTTTTTATACATCATAAGGAAAGAAATAAGATGTCCGATTCCTTCACTATCAAGATTATTCGTTGGCTCATCGAGCAATAAAATATCTGGATTTTGGATCAAGGCCAAGGCCAACAGCAAACGCGCCTGCTGCCCGCCAGAAAAATCTTTTATCTGTTTATCATACGATGTTTTGAAGTTCACCATTTCGAGCACGGCTCCGATTTTACGATCAATATCATAGATTTTTTCGGTAAAAACCGTTTCAAAAAATTCTCGAACCGTGAGTTCCATATACGCTCGATCCATAACCTGTTTTGAAACAGCGATACTTGCTCCCATATCGATATGAATCTTCCCAACATCGGGCTTGAGCTCGCCCGTGATCATCTTAAAGATCGTACTTTTTCCGGCTCCATTCTGCCCCATGAGCGTGATCTTATCGCCTTTCCGAACATTAAACGTCGCTCCATCCAGGATGACTTTTTTCGACTCGGAATACATAAACTCGACGTCTTGGAATTTTATAACGGTTTCTTGTTTGGACATAATAAAAGAAGGAAAATATTGAGAACCCTCTGTGTATAGCGTAAAACAAAAGGAAAACAACTCTTTTGGGGGTTCTTCTGGTTGATATTCCTCATTTTTTCTGCTAATTTCAGTCCCGATGAAAGTGATCCAAGTGGCCTTAGCACCGGGTGATTCGATTCGTGATATTTTCCGGGTTTTTGAGGTAGCCGGCGCTGAAAAGATTGTCTTTGTCTGTCCGCGGCATTTTTCGGTGTTGTCGGATATTTCTTTTTTGAAAAAATTAAAAGGGGCGGCGATTCAGTTTCACAAAAAAATAATCTTCGTGGTCAAAGAAGTAGCATTATTGGATATTTTGGCGTCGCAAGAAATCGAAGCTTTTCCCGAAGCACCAGAGCTTCCAAAAGGCTGTATGGAAGTGGCGTTGCGGGATCTTTTTCCCCGGGAACAGGCGAAAAAAAAATGCACCGATAGTTGCGTCTCATTCGCGTGGCACGGCGCCGGTGGAGCATCCTAAGTTTTCAACCCGAAGAATCGAAAATACCCACGGAGAAAGTTCCGCGCGGGGAAAGATATTTTTTATCTTTTTCGGAGTGGTGATCTTTTTATTATCGGTTTGGCTTTGGTTGGCGCCGAGTGCAAAAATAACTATAAAATCTCGTGTGTCACCGATTCCCGTGACGCAAAACTTTCTCATTTCGATGCCCAGTTCGGAGATTCCGGAAGACAGCCAGACACTGCCGCAGATGTCGGGGATTTATGTGCAGACAGAGGTTCGCGAGACAGAAGTCGTGCCAGCGACGGGACGACGCTATGACATCACGGACGCCAAAGGAAAAGTTACGCTCTACAACGAAACGACGCAGCCAAAATTTCTTCTGCCCTCACGGCTTGAAAGTCCAGAAGGGGTGATTGTCCGTTTTGACCAAGAAGTCATCATTCCCCCGCATGACGGAAACAAAGCTGGAAGTGTGGTGATAGAGGTGCGGGCCGATCCTTTGGATGAAGACGGCGATCCGATTGGCGACAAGGGGAATTTGTTGGCGGGAACGGAGTTTGTTTTTCCAGCGCTGCGCGAAGAGTCCCGTGAACTGTATTATGCCAAAGCCAATAAAGGACCGCTTGTCGGCGGATCGACGCTGACGCATTATTTTGTCAGAGAAGAAGATAAAGACCTCAGTCAGGCATCGCTTTTTGAAGTCTTTAAGATCCGAGGCGTTGATCGTCTGCGAGAAGAAGTTACCAATAGATCGAACCGAGAAGGGAAGCATTATATTTTACTCGATGGGTCAAAGCTTCTCCGGTCAGAGCTTAAAGACTTCGTCTTTCCCGAGCAGCTCATGGGCCAAGAAGTCCAGACTTTTGAGGTGTCCGGAGCGGTATTTGTATCGGGAGTCGTGTTTGACCAGACGCCGATCGTGGATTTATTAGAAGAAAAAGTAGAGCAAAATCAGGACGCTCGGAAAAAATTATTACGGGTAGATCCGACGTCGGTGACCTATCGGGTCCTCGATGCTGAACCACTCGAAACGCAGCAGTGGGTGAAATTGTCTGTTTCAGGAACGGGTATTGAAACCCTAGACCTCAATCCTCGCTACGAATGGGCCGCACAGTGGTTTGAAAACCTCAAGCGCCAAATAGCCGATCGAAACGTCAGTGAGGTCCGCGGTCTTTTGGCTAATGATCCCGAAATAGAAGAAGTCCTCAACATCAAAGTCTCTCCCTTCTGGGCCACAAAAATGCCCCGTTTGTGGGAGCGGATCGAATTTGAGTTGGAGTAGTCGCAAGATTAAATCTAGATTAAAAATTAGGCGCCGGTGAAAGCCACGGTATTTTGAATGTCTGGAGGAACATGAAATATTGATTTTTGTACTCCATTTACATACAATAAGAGTACGAAATGACACAAAAGCAAAAGCTTTTTGCTCTGTTCCTTCACAATCCCAAGGCGTGCCGTCTCGTAAAAAAATTAAATTTAAAACTTCCATGAAAAATAAGTTTACGATTACCGTTTTGGGAAAGACCTTAGAGTTTTCAGTGCTTTGGTGCCTCAAACAAAAGCTGTATCGTCTTGTGTGTGCCGAAGTTGGATTTGATGATGTTTTTGATGCGGAAGATTTAGCGCAGTTTTTAGCCTCAGAAGATTTTGAATTCTTTATTGCGGATGAGTTACGACGACGAAAAAAAGTAAAAAATCGACGCATTCAGATACGCGTAACAGAAGAAGAACAAGATCTCATAGAAGAAAAAGCCATCAAAGAAGGCTACAAAAGCACGTCATCCTACGTGCGTCATCTTGCACTGTCGTAAACTTGCCGGAAGGGAGCTTTGCTCGCTTCCACAACGTTTCACAAACTATTTCTTTTTCACAAAAAACGGTGGTAAGACCGCCAAAAGAAAAATTGGAAGGATCAAGATGCCAGCAAAAGCGAAAACCAAAATCCATCCAGGGCCAGGAACAGAAGCCGCTTCAGGACTCATGGGGCTTAACATGCCTCGACTAAAGTAGGCAATGAGAGCGAGTGTAAGCCAAGAGAAAATGGTGAAAACGCCACGACAAATATAATTTTCAGAAGAGAAGTTGAGTACTTTCTCGTGGGCCGACATAAAGACAACGAAAAAGATGATGAGGGTGAGGAGTACAGCAGGAGCAAGATCTCCTAGATGATTTGATCTAATGGCAAACAGAAGAATGAGAATTCCAAGCGCTGTGAGATGGAGAAGTCGGTTTATTTTCATATTCATGCTCCAAATTGTAAAATATCCTTGGTAAGAAGACAAATAACGTAGTTATTTCAGGAGATTATTTTTGATTTGCTGTGGAATATTGCCTTATCGGACAATCTTTAAAAACTCAGACTGAATGGTTCCAAAAAGTTTGGGAGAAAGTTCTCCAACCGATTTTCGAACGAGTTTTTTCTGAATACAAAAAACTTTGTGACAGCGGGCGTAGGATGTTTTCGGGAGCTTCCCAGTGGTGAGATTTTGGGACGTTATTTGGACGGAGTGTGGAAGAGTGGCGGCTTTTTCTTGAGAGGTGAGTGCCAGAACAATTACATCCTGAGATGATTTCAAGCAATTATTGGAAAGGACGAGACAGGGGCGTTGCTTCGCAGAGCTGAGATCTGTGAAGGGAATGGGGAGTACGACGATAGAACCTTGTTTCATAGGATTTAGACAGAATTCCAGACGTCATCTTCTTCATTGTCCCAAAACTCGAGAGAGGACTCCGTAGCACGGAGCCAGTCTTGGTTTTCTTTCAGATCCTCAATGTCTTGTTGGAATTTCTTAAGTTGTTTCGGTGTGTAGATTTCTATCGGAGCGATCAAAACTGGCTTGAGAAGGATGCCTTGATCTGTGACTTCCACCCAAAGTTGATCGTCTTCCTTGATCTGTAGTTGGGTTCGAACACTTTTCGGAAGGGTTAAAGTTCCCCGTTGATTGATCTGAATCGTTGTCATGCCAACATCTTATCAGTAATTCAGTATTTCAGCAAGAAATGAGACTTCCACAAACGACTAGATTCTGTGTACCTTGCCTCAAAAACCTCGTCAAAATTTTAATCTAGATTTAATCTTAGTTTTTATTCCAGCAGGGATGAGGGTTTTTGGCAACTGTTTTTCCAAGAAAGATCAGTTGCTCTGACCTTCTTTTTCTGCTAATTTTCTCGCCGATGAAAGTGCTTCCTATCGTCTTGTCGCCGGGTGATTCCCTTCGCGACATATTCCGTGTTTTTGAGGTGGCAGGGGCCGCTAGGATTGTTTTTATCTGTCCTCGGCATTTTTCGATATTGTCGGATGTTTCTTTTTTGAAAAAACTAAAAGTGGCATCTGTTCAGTTCCAAAAATCGATTTCTTTTGTGGTCAAAGAGGCGGTGCTATTAGATGTATTGAAATCTCAAACAATAGAAGCTTTTGAGGAGATGCCATCCGATTGCAAAGAAGAAGACGTGGTGACGCTTCGCGATTTTTTTCCACGGGTAAAGGCCGAAAAAAATACGCCGATAAAAAGTTCAACACGGGTCACAAAAGAAGTGGAGCATCCAAAGTTTTCAACCCATCGTATTGAGCAAGAAACAGATAGTTCTTCGCTGCGGGGAAAGATGTTTTTTGGAGCGGTCTTCATGGTCTTTTTACTGAGTAGTATTTGGATCTGGATTTCCCCTCGGGCGACCGTCGTGATTAAGCCACGGGTAGCACCGATTCCCGTAACGCAAAATTTTTTAGTGGCGCTGCCAGAAGCGGAGATTCCTCTCGATAGTCAGACGTTGCCTCAGTTGTCCGGTATTTATGTGCAGACAGAGGTGACCGAAACAGAAACCATGCCGGCGACGGGTCGGCGATACGAGGTGACGAATGCCAAGGGGAAAGTCACGCTCTACAACGAAACCACAAAGCCAAAGTTCCTGGTGCCTTCGCGGTTGGTCACGAAAGATGGCATCATCGTGCGTTTTAATGAAAACGTAACGATTCCACCCTACAATGGAGAACGGGCCGGAGAGGCCGTGGTGGAGGTTCAGGCAGATCCTTTTGACGAAAAAGACCGCCCCATCGGGGATCGTGGGAATCTTTTGGCCGGAACCCGTCTTATCTTTCCCGCGCTCCAAGAAAGCTCACAGGAATTATATTATGGAGTCACCAATAAAGGGCCTTTGGTCGGAGGATCAACCCTGACACATTATTTTGTGGAAGAGGCTGATCGCGAAAAAAGCAAAGAGTCCCTGCAGGAAAGTTTTCACATTCGGGGAGTGGATCGACTGCAGGAAGAAATATTGAGCCGTTCTAACAGAGAGGGCAAATATTATGTTTTATTGGACCAGCGAGGGCTTTTGAAAGAAGAGTTGAAAAGCTTTGTTTTTCCGGATCATCTTATGGGCGTGGAAACGCAAACATTTGAAGTGTCGGGAGAGCTTTCTCTTTTCGGTGTGGTCTTTACGCAAGAGCCTATTGCTGAATTCTTAGCTCAAAAAATAGAGCAGAGTCAGGATGCGCGAAAAAAATTACTACAAATTGATCCCTTGTCCGTGAGCTATCAAGTGCTCGAATCGTCGTTCTTAGAAGATCAAAAGTGGGTAAAGCTTTCGGTCTCGGCAATCGGTGTGGAGACGCTTGATGTGAATCCTCAATACGAGTGGGCGGAACAATGGTTTGAGGATCTCAAAAAATCAATTGTCGATAAAACATTTGATGAAGCACGGGGATTACTGGCCAATGATCCGGAAATCGAAGATATTCTTGAAATCAGAGCGTCTCCTTTTTGGTCAAAGAAGATGCCCAAGCTTTGGGAGCGTATTAAATTTGAGCTTGCGGAGTTGTGAGAAGGCAAAGCGTTTATTGCATCGCCTCCAAAAAACTTCGCAGAGCTTTTTCAGGATCTTTCGCTTTGGTGATCGCGGTAGCGACGAGAAACCCTTGTGCGCCAAGTTCGAGTGATATTCTCACATCTTCAGGAGAATTGATACCGGCTCCTACAAGAAGAGGAATGCCGTTGGCGACTTTGACAGAAGCTTCGATCGATTCAGGTTTTGAGGAGGCGACGGATTGATCCGTTGATCCAATGAGTTCTGGGGGTTCAAAGGCAATGAAGTCCGGTTCGAGGGCTGCAAAAGCTTCAACTTCGGCTGGGTTTTCCGCACAAAGAATCCGGCAAAGACCTGCTTTTTTCGCACAACTGAGAGCTTCTTTAAGAATTTCTAAGTCGATTCGTTTTTCAGAATGATTAATCAGCGTTCCCACGGCGCCGGCATCATGTACCGCTTGTGGCAATATTTTCCCGGTATGACTTCCGTGAGTAATACCGTCGACGTGTTGAGCGAAGACAGGAATAGAAACGGCGTCTGTAATCATCTGCAAGTCTACTATACCAGGAGCAATGCCAATAGAAGCGCCGGTTGATTGGGCCACTTTTTGATGTATTTTTGCCAGATCCAGACCTTTTTGTCCGGTAGCATTTTCATGATATTTAAAGTTCGTAATCCAGATCGGACGTTTCAGCATGGATTCGAGCATAAAAAAATAAGACGAAAAAGGCAAGATATCTTGACAGAAATTGATCTTCACCTACTATACTGCCGCTTTCTAATCAAATTTTCTATAGGCCTTTCTTTCCGCGGTGGACGAAGAAGTAAACGAGGGAGACGAGACGATCGTCGGACCCCTAAAAAACTTCACAGAACGAATCTTGAGATTCGTGCCACAGAAGTTCGTGTTGTAGATGAAGATGGAGAACTTGTCGGTGTCATGGGACTGAGTGAAGCCCTCGTGAAAGCCCGAGAAGCCGATGCAGATCTCGTAGAGATTTCGCCTCAAGCAAAGCCACCTGTGTGTAAGATCGTCGATTATGGAAAAATGCTTTATGCATTGAGCAAAAAGGATCAACAGGCCAAGAAGGCGAATAAGCCACACGAAATGAAGGGGATTCGTATCACCTTCCGTATTGGTCCCGCTGATCTTGAACGCCAAGGCGATCACGCAAAAGAGTTCCTGAAAGATGGTCACCCCGTAAAAGTTCAATTAGTAATGCGTGGACGGGAAAAGGCACATAAAGGTCTGGCGCTCGAAAAAATGAAACAATTTCTTGACGGTTTCGCAGATGTTGCTACGGTCGACCAAGTGCCACGAACAGCAGGTCATCAAATCGTCGCTATTCTCAAGCCAACTAAATCATCATGAAGCAAAAAACTAAATCCGCTCTCAAAAAACGTATTAAGGTTACCGGGTCTGGAAAGATCATGCTCCAGAAGGCAGCACGGAACCATCTATTAAGTTCAAAATCAAAACGTCAAAAAAAGGCGAATCGTCTTGGGCAAGAAGTGTCAAAAGGCGCCGCCAAGAACTTTGCTCGTATGGCAGGGCTTTCTCGATCATAAACTCATCAATTTAATTTAATTTATTCTCATGGTTCGTGTTACTAGCGGTACTGTTACTCACCAACGTCACAAAAAAATCCGAAAAGCCAATAAAGGTTATCGCGGAAAAAATAGAACGACGTTTAAACTGGCTATGCAGGCTTTTATGAAAGCGGGTATGCATGCCTATGTTGGACGAAAACAGAAAAAACGAGACTTTCGAGTGCTCTGGATTCGTCGTATTTCCAATGCTCTACGAGCGATGGGATTACGTTACTCAGCGGTAAAAAACCAATGGCTTCATGCACAAATGGAAGTAGATCGAAAAAATTTGTCTGAACTCGCGATAAACTACCCAGAAGTATTCAAAAAAGTAGTAGAGACAAAAAAGTAGAAATAAAATAAGAACCTCTTTTGAAAAATACCGGTTGCATCTTGCAACAGGTATTTTTACAATGTTCACAAATGAATTTTGGAGAAACATCCGTTCGCGTGCGGGAAGCGTCTGGGGGTCAGATTTTTACCGGAATCAAAAAAGATCTGAAGACAACAGACGATTTGTCGATATTTTATACACCGGGAATTGCTGAACCCTGTCGTCGCATTGCGGCCGATAAGTCCTTAGCCAAAAAACTCACGATCAAAAAAAATATGGTGGCGGTTATTTCAGATGGATCGGCTGTGTTAGGTCTGGGGAACATTGGTCCCGAAGCAGCGCTGCCCGTCATGGAAGGAAAATCCATGCTCTTTAAGCAGTTTGGAGGTGTGGATGCAGTGCCCATTGTGCTGGATACTCAGGATATTGATGAAATTATTGAAACCGTCGTGCGCATAGCCCCGACCTTTGGAGGGATTAATCTCGAAGATATTGCCGCGCCACGGTGTTTTGAAATCGAGCGACAGTTAGTAGAACGACTGGATATTCCCGTTTTTCATGATGATCAACATGGAACGGCGATGGTGGTGTTAGCCGCGCTTCAGAATGCACTTCGTATTGTGAAGAAGCCGAAAGAAGATATAAGAGTTACCTTTTCTGGAGCCGGAGCGGCCGGCATTGCGATTGCCAAGTTGTTGCAAGAATGGGGGGTCGTGAACATAACCATGGTAGATTCCAGAGGGATTATTGCCTGCGAGCGTCCGCAGCTTCATGGGGAGAAAAAATGTTTTTGTGTGCACCAAGAAGGTGATTTATCCGTGGCCATGAAAGAGGCGGATGTTTTTATTGGGGTTTCCAAAAAAGATCTTCTCACACCAGACATGATACGTTCCATGGCATCGGATCCAATTATCTTTGCTATGGCGAATCCAGATCCTGAGATTCTTCCTCATTTGGCACATGAATCCGGGGCGGCCATTGTCGCGACGGGACGCTCAGATTTTCCGAACCAAATAAACAACGTTCTGATCTTTCCCGGATTTTTCCGAGGATTACTTGATGGAGGGATCACCAAAATTACCACACAAATGATGCTCAAGGCCTCAACAGCTTTGGCCAAGCTCGTTCCAGACCCGACGGCGGACAGAATTATTCCCAGTGCTTTGGATCCAGGTGTTGCGGATGCTATCGCACAGGCCGTTAAAAGTTGAAAATGAAAAGCAAAAAGAGGGGGCCTTGCTTGCGGCTTCTGAGAAGATCTCTAAAATGGATTCGTTGTTTTCACGGTTCAATGAAAACGGAAAACTGATAATTGATTTTCATGCCTCATTACGAACGAAATGTCAGATTCATCCTCTTTCTTATTTTACCCATTTTAGGGTTTCTTTTGGGATGGAGTTTGAGCCAAAAAAATACACACACGCCCGCGCCTGCGGTAGAGGTAAAGATTGATGCGAATCAAGAAGAGCTCGCACAACTACTCGAAGAGAAACCGAGACGGCCTCTTTTTCGACGGCTCACAGAGCCCAAAGATGTAGATCTTTCAATTCTTTGGGAATCTTGGAATGTGCTGGAGGCAAATTTCCTCTACAAAGACGATTTTGATATCCAATCACAGGTCTATGGCGCAACAAAAGGGATTGTTGATTCCTTGGATGATCCTTACACCGTGTTCATGACGCCGGAGGAAACATCCTCTTTTGAAGAATCTATTTCAGGTGAATTTGAGGGAATTGGGGCGGAAATTGCGATTCGAGACAATAAGCTCACGATCATTTCGCCGCTCAAGGGGTCGCCGGCAGAATTGGCGGGACTTCGGGCAGGAGATATTGTCTATCAGATTGATACTGAACCTACTTATGGAATTACAATTGAAGAAGCGGTGACACAGATCCGCGGCCCCAAAGGAGAGAAGGTCGTCTTGACCGTACTTCGGGAAGGAGAGCGGAAACCCGTTGATGTGACGATTGTACGAGATACGATTGTGATCGAGTCGGTAGAATGGAAGATGGAAGAAGGCTTGGCGGTCGTATCGATTGCTCAGTTTGGAACCGAAGCGGAAAGTGCTTTCTTAGAAATTTTGCCCGAAATTATCCAACAGCGTCCAGAGGGAATGATTATTGATCTGCGAAACAATGGAGGCGGTCTCTTGGATGTTTGTCTGGCGATTGCTGATGAATTTTTCAGCGACCAGATCGTGGTCAAAACCAGCGGTCGACGGTTTGGGGACACCGGAAGTATTCGCGTGGACAGCGGGGGAGCTTTCTTAGAAGTTCCGGTCGTAGTGCTCGTCAATAAAGGATCGGCCTCAGCTTCTGAGATTTTTGCGGGGGCGGTTCAGGATCATAACCGGGGAATTCTCTTGGGAGAAAAAACATTTGGAAAGGGATCTGTTCAAAACGTAATTCCTCTTTCAGACGGCTCGAGTTTGAAGGTGACGATAGCCGAATGGCACACGCCTACAGGACGATCGATCCACGAAGAAGGGATTACTCCTGATGAAGATATCGAGATGGTCTTTGAGGACCTTGAGGAGGGAAAAGATCCTGTCATGGATCGTGCGGTAGAGCTCTTAACCTCTGAGGAGTATGAGACGGTATTGGCGGCCAAGAAAGCTCAATCAGAAGTCGATGATATCGCTGAACAAGAATCGATAGATGAAGAGATTTTAATCCTTGAGGCAGTCGAGGAAGAAGAAACCTTTGTGATCCCAGAAGAAGGAGATCCAACAGAAGAGTAACAAAATAAGTCCAAAAGCCTGTCACAAAAAGTCAACAAGACTTGTTATACTTAAGGATTTATGGTATCATGATTTCCTAGTTTACATGCGATTTTTCTCTCACAAGGCTCCGTGGTATACAAAAATTCGTCGAAACACTTGGTTTCGATGGGGAATGGTATTGACTTTAGGGGGCGTGGGACTGGGATTAGCTTTGAATTTGATGAGAGGGGAAGAGGTGCCTCAAAAAGTAATAGAAGAACAAACCGTGAAAAAACTGGAGGTACTTGAGTTTGGAATGTGGAAACCAACATCTTCACGAGAAGTTTTAGGAACGGTTCAGTCTTCAGGAGATTTAGATATCACGGCGGAAGTGACGGGAACGCTTCAAAAAGTATTGGTAGATATTGGCGATAAAGTAGAAGAAGGCCAGATTTTGGCTCGTTTTGATCTGGTGGGGGATCGGACGCAAGTAGCCTATGAAAATGCACGACGGAATCTGAATGCGACCCAACAGTCTTCTCAAAACACGATTCGTGCGGCAGAGATAGCGGTAGAATCTGCCGAGCGGGAACTCCAGCAAACGTTGGAACAGGAAGAGCAGGATCGAAGAAAAGTATTTGAAGAACTCCGTGTCAATGCCGACAACGCGATGACCAAAGCGCAGCAGGCTCTGGATTGGTCCGATCGTATTGTGGGAGCGACGACGCGTTTCAGATCTGAACAGGATGCGGACCGTCGACATATCGGAAGAACCAATCGTGTGCTGCGGCAGTCGACGAAGAATGAAGCCTTGCGACTTTTTCGATCCAAAGACCAACTTCCAATCCCTCCGGGGATGGGAGAAAGTCCTTTGCGCATGATTCCTTATGCGCAGGCACGTATTCATTACACACAGGAGATACGGGCGCTCATATCGCAAATGGACACCCTAGTTCGCGGGACGACCATCACCCAGACATTTAGTAGAGCTGATCGAGACTCTTTTGAAGCGTCCTCTGAAGCTTTGGCAACAGCGATTGATACCCAGTTGTTAACGCTCGAAACCAAAACCCAAGCCGCTCGATCAGAAAAAGAAACCAACCGTACAACGATTATTTCGGCCCAAAATCGTCTTAAAAATGCAGAAGCACAACTTGAGTTGCAGCAATCAAATGCGGGTTTGCAGATTTCACGGGCGCAAAACGAAGTCTGGTTGGCAAATACCTCACAACAAGATCTTTTAATTCGCGCGCCTTTTGCAGGATTGATAACAGATAAGTCCGTGTCTTCTTTTGATCAGGTAAAGGTCGGTGATCAGCTTTTTTCATTGGTCGCGGGAGATGTGACGCCGAAAGTGGTAGCGTTTGTAACCCCCTCTGAGCGGGATCGGCTCCAGTCGGCTTCAGAAATAATTCTTGAATTATCAGATAAAAGACAGATCACCACAAAAAATATTCAGTTAAGTTTTAAGACCGGGACGAAAAATCAGAAACAAAAACTAGAACTTCTTTTCGAGGAATTTCCGAATATTCCCATGGGGACATTTGTAAAAATTCTTGTCCCCGCTGATGGACTGAGGGAGGATTTATTGCCCCTGAGTGCATTTGCCTTTGAACCGGGAGGCGCCGAGGTCTTAATTCTAAAAGACGGAAAAGCCCAGCGAAAGCAAATTCTCTACGGAGACATATTTTCCAATGCCGTAGAAGTTTTGGAAGGATTAGAAAAGGGGGATCAAGTGATTAGACATCGAAACAGAGCTTTTTCGGGGGAGTTGATAGAATCTCTTCATCCTTAAATCATGACGTATAAAGATTTAGGATTTGGTTGGCGCATCTTTCTGGATCGTTTCAAGGTGACGATGCTCCTTGTTTTTTTGTTGGTCGCGGGAGGGATTCTTTCTTTTTTTCAGATTCCAAGAGAAATAACACCGACGATTGAGATTCCAGCAGCGACCGTGGTAACCGCTTGGCCAGGATCCAATCCCATCGATGTTGAAAAACTTGTGACGGATAAGATTGAAAAAGAAATAAAAAATTTGGAGAACGTAGAAAAATACACGTCGATCTCTCAATCCGGCGTATCGATTGTGAGTGTCCAATTTGATATTGGAACGAATCAAGACGTGAATGTGCAGCATTTGCGAGAAAAAATTGATCTGGTAAAGCGGGATCTGCCCGATACGATTCCCGATGATCCGGTGATTCAAGAGATTAGTATTTCGGATATTCCGATTGTTTCCCTGACACTTTCAGGGGATTTTTCTTGGTCTGAACTGAAGCAATTTTCAGAAATTCTTGAGGATGAATTTGAGACGATTGGTCAGGTAAAAGATGTTTCAGTGAAAGGTTCTCCGGAAGACGAGATTCATGTTTTTCTCGATCCCATAAAACTTCAATCATATGATCTGGGGATAAATGAAGTGCTTTCTGCTATTCGATCTTCGCATCGTGATATGCCGTTGGGATCCATTTTTGTAGAAGGACAAAAGATCGAACTCACCCTTCAAGCGGAGCTTGAAAAGGCTTCGGAATTTCTAGATATTCCAATTAAAAAAGTGGGGGGGGCGCTCGTGCATGTGCGTGATGTGGCGCAGGTACGGCGAGAGTTTGATGAATTTGAAGTCGAGACTTTCTTCCAAACCCAAGACAAAACCTATCCCGCGGTACTGATTGATGTGATCAAAGGCGCTTCCAAAGGGAATGTCATCACCATGGTGGGACAGGTGCTCTCACGCGTAGAAGATCTCAAGCACAAAAATAGAATTCCGAAGCATCTGCAGGTTTCCGTGACGTATGATCGAGGAGATGAGATTCGACAGAGTCTCGATACGCTGCTCACCAGTGGGTGGCAAACGCTGGTCTTGATCGGTCTTGTAATGTTTTTAGCCCTGGGATGGAGGGAGTCGCTTCTGGCTTCTTTTTCGATTCCACTCTGTCTGTTGATCGGGATTACTTCGCTGCATTGGATGGGGGATACCTTCAATGGGATCTCTCTCTTCGCCCTCGTGCTTTCGATTGGGTTATTAGTAGATAACGCCATCATCATTGTCGAAGGACTTTCGACGGGAATTCATGAGGATCATCTATCTCCGCACGATGCGGCACTTCAAGCGATCCATACGTTTCGTTGGCCGATTATCACCGGAACGCTCACGACGGTGTTTGCATTCATGCCGATGCTGATTTTTATATCGGGGGTGAGTGGACAGTATGTGAGTGTGATCCCCAAGACGGTGATTACTATTTTGGTGGGAGCCCTTTTTGTATCACTCTGGCTGTTGCCTTCGGTCAGTGCTCATTTTTTCAAACGATTTCCTCCGAAAAAAAGAAAAACCGGAGCCATGCTTCATGCGGTTCAGAATTGGTATGAAGAAAAAATGAAAAATATTCTCTCAACGAGAGGAAAATCATTGAGGATATTACTGATCAGCTTTTCCTGTTTGATCTTTGGATTTAGTTTGGTGGTGACACGACAGGTATTATTCGAAGTTTTTCCGGGTGCTGATCAAGCATTTTTTACCGCCAAAGTAGAATTACCCGTAGGAACAGGACTCTCTGAAACGAGAACGCTTTTGCCAGCGCTCGAACAATCAGTGGCGCCTTATTTTGAGCCTCAAGAGGACGGAGAGGTCTGGCTTAAAAACGTCGTCTTTACCGTCGGAAAAAATTCTGATGCAATGACGGACATGGATGATCCGATGAAGCTTCCCGAAGAGCATATTTTGGGTGTTACGGTGAATCTGACAGATCGAACCGAGCGTGATTCAAAATCCTATGACATCATGCCCGTGATTATTGATTCTTTGCAATCAGCTTTGCCATCGCATGCAAGATTGGAAGTCTCAGAAGTACGGGAAGGGCCTCCGACAGGAGCGCCCATAGAGATTCGTCTGATGGGGGATGAGATGGCGCATCTTGAAGAGATGGCCGAACAACTTCAGACGGTCCTGAAGGATCAGCCCGAAACACGAAATGTTCGAGATTCTCGGGCGGAACGAACGCTGCAGGTGTCTTGGCAGTTCAAACGAGATATCTTAGCCGAGTTTGGTCTGACGCCTGCCCAGGTTGCAGAGACCCTCAGAGCTTCGGTCAATGGGGTCACCTTGGTCCGTTTGATCGAAGGGGGGGAGGAGATTGATGTTGACGTGAGAATCGACTGGGAAGGCAAAACCCAGTGGAAAGATCCATCCTCACTCGATCGTCTTGAAACGATTGCCATCAAGACGCCGGCAGGTCCCTTTGTTACGCTGCGACAGATTGCAGACCCCATACTCAGTTCAGAGTTGTCACGACTCGAGCATCGCGATGGAAAACGTTTCATTGCGGTCCGTTCTGATCTCCAAAAAGGTGTCCCCGCCGCCAAACTAACGCCCCAGATTGAAAAAGCGATGAGTGAGTTGGAGCTTCGAACCGGGGAAGAGGTGGCGTTTGGCGGAGAAAAAGAAGAGAGTATGCGCTTGATTAAAGAAATGGGGCAGTCTATGGCTTTTGCATTACTCTTAATTTTAGTCGTTTTAGTCTGGCAGTTTAACTCATTCTACGAAGCCATTGTGATCCTACTCTTGATTCCATTGTCACTGACTGGGGTCTTTGTGGGATTCTGGCTGTCGGGACTTTCAATTTCATTTCCGACGATGATCGGGATCGTCTCGCTCGCCGGCATCATCGTGAACGATGCGATTGTGTTAATAGACAGAATCAATCAGCATGTGAAGAAGGGGAAAGTTTCCGTCCATGCCTTTATTGAAGCCGGAAAAGACCGTCTTCAGCCGATTTTCTTAACATCAGTCACCACAGTAGTAGGACTGTTGCCATTATCTCTTTCTGAAAAAGTTTGGGCCGGTCTCGGCTTTGCGATCATCTTCGGAATGATGCTTTCAACGATTCTGACATTGGTATTAGTTCCGTGTTTTCTGCGATTGCAGCACAAGTAAACAAATCAAAAAAAGACCCCCCGGTTTTCCGGGGGGTCTTTTTTTTTTAAATCTTTTTTTTAAGAAAAATTATTTTACGATTTCCATCAACTCCACATCAAAGATGAGGGTTGAGTTGGCAGGAATGGGTCCGATACCTTTATCGCCGTAAGCCAGATCAGAAGGAATGGTAAGTTTTCGTTTTTCACCCACTTGCATACCAATAAGTCCTTCATCCCATCCACGGATAACCTGGCCACCGCCAAGCGTGAAAGCAAAAGGTTGTCCTCGATCGAGGCTGGAATCAAATTTGGTTCCATCCGTAAGCGTTCCTGTGTAGTGAACGCGGATGTTATTCATTTTAACGGTGACGTCACCGGATCCTTTTTCAAGGGTTTCAATAATTAATCCATTGTCGAGCGTTTGGATTTGAGGGGTGTCAGCCGAAGAGGCATCATCTTGGGAACAGGCCATAAGAGAAAAAGAGAAAAGAAATATGAAAGCGAGGTAGGTAAATTTTTGCATATCGTTTAAAAAAATAAGAACGGACAAATGGTAGCAGGTGTTTTAAAGAGGATCAAGAGGTTTCCTCCTAGAAGCAGAAGTCTTTGATTTTTACCGGATAGATCACAACTTCCCCAATCTTCGTCGGCAGAATGAGAAGAATCTCATCACCACGGCGTTTTTTATCATGTTGCATCGCCTTTCGAATTGCTGAATCACTGAAATCACAGGAAAGATCTATATCATACTTTCGAAAAATATTATTGATGCGTTGATGGGTGGTCTTATCACAAAGGCCTTGCTCCAACGCAAAATCAGCCGCCATACATGTACCGATAGCCACGGCACGGCCATGGGGAATTTTAAATTTATAAAGCAGTTCTATAGCATGACCAAACGTATGCCCGAGATTAAGATGCATACGGGCTTGTGCTTCTCGTTCATCTTCTTGGACTTTTCCAATCTTGACCCGCATAGAATCAGGAACCAAGGGAAAAACTTCTTCCGCGGTAGGGTGTGGCGAAGCTATGCGTTCAAGATCTTCAAAATGTTTCACATCGCCCAAGATACCGTGTTTGATCATTTCACATAGACCATTCTTAATTTCAGCTTCAGGGAGTGTGTCGAGGAAGGCTTTACAGCACAAAATTGATTGGGGCTGGTAAATAGCGCCGATCAGATTTTTTCCATACGCGCAGTTGATACCGGTTTTCCCTCCAATAGAAGAGTCAACCATGGCCAGGAGTGAGGTGGGGATCTGAATAAACGATATTCCGCGCAGAAAAATAGCCGCGGCAAATCCCGCCATGTCTCCCAATATCCCGCCGCCGACGGCAATGATCGTTGAGGATCGATCTAAATTTTGTTCAAAACAAGCGTTCAGCATCAATTCCACCGTGTCCCAACACTTACGTTCTTCTCCGAGAGGAAGCGCCAAGACATGGGTGTCAGAACTTTTCCAGACATCCCACTGATCCGTGTAATCCGGAACGTTTTTATCCGTGATAATAAGTGACCGAGAGTTTTTCAGTTGTTGATGCAGTACCTGAGAAAGATCATCAAAGCTTTCAGGGAAGACTAAATCATAGGACTTTGCCTGTGCGGGAAGGGAAACGGTGATCGGCTGAATCTGCATAGCATCATAATAATCAAAGTTGAGCCGCTCACAAGAGAGAAGCGTGGATTGTTTGAGAAGAGGGATAATTCAATTGTTGTTTGTGAATAATTGTGGTATAATGGCAAGAATGTGTTCGAAAATATTAATTAAAACACACCTCTCATGAACCTATTTGCTTCGATACAGGCCTCACTCAGTACATTTTCATTCGATCCGAAAATGTTGCTGATCTGTGCACTGGCGAGCTTGGTTCCGATTTTGGGATGGATTTATTTCTTTCAGAAACAAAATCAGGAAAAAAAATGGTACGTTCTTTTGACGTTTGTTGCGGGTATGTTTTCAGTTCTTCCGATTAAACTATACGAAAAGTATTGGGATAGTTCCGTACTTTACTTTGAGCATATAAATATTTTTCAGTATTTGGCAGATCTGGTGAAATTCCCCGAAGTATCACGATTTTTGTCCTTTATTTCGGTCAATGCCATCGTAGCTATTGGACTCTTTCTGTTCGTAGCGCTCTTAATGTTTGTCCTTGAAATTTTAACGGGAGATAATTCGGGCAGGGTTTTTGCTCACAAGACGAAGATTATCAGCGAAAGTCCGTTCTTTTTTGCAACCGTGGGGATTCTGTGTGGAGTGGTCGCTTTTTCAACTTCTATTTCACTGCCCAAAGAGGTTTGGTTTTTCGTTATGGTTGGGATGCTCGAAGAATATATAAAACACTTGGTGACTCGTTTTTCCGATGAAGAAAAAATTCGATCGGTCGATGATGCCATTTCATTTTCTATTATAGCGGCATTAGGGTTTGCCTTTGTGGAGAACATTTTTTATCTCCAAAGTTTTATGGCCCAAAACGAAGACAATCTTCGGAATCTTTCATTCTTCTTTGTATTACGTTCAACCGTTTCTGTTATGGCCCATGTTTGTTTCTCAGCTATTTTGGGATACTTCTATGGCGTGGCAAAATTTTCGAGTGAAATTTATCAGGAAGAATCACGATTTAAACGATTTCCTATTATCGGATTATTTCATTCAATGATTCATCTCAAGAAAGAAACACTCTTTCATGAAGAAAAAATGATGGAAGGTATGTTGCTGGCGATGGTAGTGCATGCGATTTTTAATTCGCTTTTGCAATTCAATCAAATCGCTTTGATTATTCCATTCCTCTTGATCATGTTTTATATGGTACTCAGTCTCTTTCATCGAAAGCAGATTCATTCTCAGGTGGGAAACTTGAGAGACATGCTTGGGGGCACGGCGAGCGGGTAAGAAAAATTTTATCAGACTACTAAAAAAAGGATCTTCCCAGAAAGAATATCTTTTTTTTTAAATTGCTTGTTAATTTATTAACTTGCCTTCGGGGCTCGTCCTCGACGAAGTCGTCCATTATCAAGTTCTGAGTCGTAAGTGTAAACGGCTCGACCTACACGACGGAAGAAAGGATATTTCTGGAGGTTGAGAGAAATAGTTCCCAATCGAATTTCTCTTTTTTTGAGTACTTCGGAAATAATATCTTGTCGTTTCATAGGTTCTCCGTGTTCTTTGAGAACAGTTTTGATAACATCACAGACGGTTCCGGCTGTCATGCCCCATTCTTTAAGACCGTAGAGTCCACGACCCACAAGAACAAAGTCATCGTGTCGGATGAGTTCGTTATGAATCGCTTGAGGTGTCACTGTTTTTTTAGCCTGAAAATCATTGAGAACATTGTGGATGATGTCTTTGAAGTGAAGTGGTTTTTCTAGATCACGAAGCGTGACCATGATTTTATCTTTAATCGATCGAGGATTGATAAATCTCCAGGCCTTTAGCCCCCATCCGTTTTCTGTTACCATAAAGCCCCAATCAATCTCGAGTGCCGATGCGACACGAGCTGCTGGCAGAGGACTGAGTGCGGCACTTAGGTCTGAGAGATCGAGGACATCTTGTTTCTTTTCGAGTGTAGATTTGATCTTCTTAATCAAGTCTTTGACTTCAGGAAGACTGACATCTTCTGTTCTCCAAAAGGGTCGGAAGAACTGATTTTTATCTTGTTTTACGAGTTTGTCAGAAACACACATCGCCAGTTTGACGGCATTTACATCAATTTCTTGCGGATTCTTAAGTTCTTTCAACATAGCTGACACCAAAAGGTCTTCAGACATAATTTTGCCGTGTTCTACCAAAATAGAATGCGCGAGGTCATGAATCATTCGCATAGAAGGATCCATAGAAATACGCGCGAGTTTTTTGATGGCCACAGATTCAATCTGTCGGACACGTTCTCGTGTGATAGAGTAGCTTTTACCGATCTTATCGAGGGTTTCTCGAGACTGTCCACCAAGGGAGAATCGTCGTTCGACGATATCTTTTTCCTTCGGAGTAAGGAGACTCAAGAGCCGTTTCATCAGCTCGGAGAAGTTGACATCTCTTTGGGCAGAGTTCATAGGGAGGAGATCAGTTAAAATGTACTAACGCAAGAATAAATCAATCCAAACTTTAATATACTTACCGGGGGGGTGTCAAACTTTTTTTTGTGTTAAATGGAGAAAAGTAGGACACGGAAAATGTATGGAAAGTATTGAACGACCTATTAATAAAACATATAAAAGCAAATGTCAAACACTTTTTTGATAAAAAGGTCCCGCGTGCATCTTCATGCACGCGGGGGGCAAGATCCTGATTCATTCAATCAGTGAGATTGAAACCTTATTTAATTCAATAAAGATTGAGAAACATTTCCACTTGTGAGAAAACAAAGTTCCTCTGGAGAGTTAAGTCGTGAGAGTTGTTCTTCCTTGCCCTCAATAAAATCTTTTAATCTATCAAGGGGCCGATCGTCGTTAATATACTGGACGATAGATTCTTGAAGTGCGTGGGCTCTTGCCCGAGCAAGAGGATCTCCTTGCGGATTGAGCATCGTTCGAATAACGATAAAGCCATCTTCGGATTGAGCGGATTTTACGGAGGCGGGTTCATCAAAATGCTTTGCGGCATTGTCTACAGACATACATGAATCATACTTACAATAGACGCGAAGGCCTTTCTGGACTTCAGAGGGAATGGAGATGTATATATCATACTCTCCGACCGATTCGGGAGTGAGGGTAAGGGCATCATTTTGGCTGTAATCTTGGATGCCATCTGTCCCGACGTGAATCCCTCTTCCTCCAAACCGTTCCTGAAGAATACCATTGGTCGCAAGCGCATCTTTATAAAGAATTTTTCCATCGGATCTACGAACATACCCTTGAAAATTAAAAGTCGTAGAACTCGGATGTTCGGGGGTCGAATAGGTACTTGCATCCACATTATAATAGAGCTCGTAATCGGCTTGATCGATCAGCGGGAGTCCTTTGTGGGTGGTGGGAGCTTGTGCTTCAATCGTGTCTTCGGGGTCGGCGGCAATAATGAGCTCGGAAGAAGTATCTGACATAAATATATGTGTATAAAGAAATATTTATATATCATTATACACTTTTTTTGCCTTTTCTTCAAGTTCTTAGCTCTTCACCACATGTATCGTCTGCGTTGGGAAGGCCATAGAAATGCCTTCTTTTTCAAAAGCTTCGACAATAGACAAATTAATACCCTGTTGAGTGTCCATGAATTCACCGTATTCACGAGAGTTTACAAAGTAGACGACTTCATAGTTGAGACTGAAGTCTCCAAAGTCTTTGAAGTGCGCTCGAGAGGGCTCGGCTCCGTCTTGTTTCTCAATGATCTGATTCACGATTTCGGGTATTTTCTTTAGTTTTTTCGCATCCGTACCGTATTCCACGCCAAGAGCAAAGATGATTCGTCGACGCTGCATTTTTTTAAAATTCTGAACGCGAGCTTCCGTCAGTTCTCGATTGGAAATCACAAGCTCTTCTCCCTGAAGTGTTTGGAGGCGGGTCGTTTTAAGACCAATTCTTTTAACCGTACCTTTATCCGTACCAATCACAATGAAGTCTCCGATTTGAAACGGCTGATCAAAGTAAATTGTAAACGAGGCAAAAAGGTCGCTCAGGATGTTTTGGGCGGCGAGGGCGATGGCAATACCTCCGATTCCCATGGAAGCAGCAAGCGTTGAAATATCAAATCCAAGATTGGAGAGGACCAGCAAGATTCCAATCGACCAAAGCGTCATACGCATGATAAGTTTGACGCCATTGAGGGCCGTCTGATTGTGCTGGATGGAGGGAATATGATTGAAGGTCAGTTCGAGGATATTCAGCGCAACTTTGATAACTTCGATAATGACTAAAAGAATAAAAACTCCGTCTAGAAACTGCTGGAAACGTCCATCAACATTGAGCGTTTTGATCGTGAAATAAAACGCTAAAAAGTAGAAAAAGAAGGAAGATATCCTTTGGAGAATGCCGATGATGTTATCATCGAGTGTGGTGGCCGTACGACTCGTGAGTCGCGCTAGTCGGGCCAGTACGACATTCAAAAAAAGCTTGAGTCCTCCCAAAAACAGGGCAAACAAAAGAATGGCGAAGAAATAACTTTCGATAGAATTACCTAAAAGTTCAACATTAAAAAAGTTTTGGACGCTAAGAGGAAGCTGGTCAATCAGGGATGAAAAGAAGTTCATGAAAAAAACAGGGATGAATAAGTCTCCCGTAGTGTAATCAGAGCGTAGAGAATGTTCAACACGGAATGTAGTTTTCGTGACAGGAGCCTAAGTTGCCTCAATCCTTCAAATCTCTACAATTCTTTGTGTTTGCCTTATAAACTTATTTCAAAGATGACCCATCAGCTTCTTATCCTCGGTTCCGGTCCAGCAGGTCTTACGGCGGCTATTTATGCAGCACGAGCAGAGCTTGCGCCGATTGTCTTTGAGGGAACTCATCCTGGGGGGCAGCTTATGGAGACTTCAGATGTTGAAAATTTCCCCGGATTTCCAGATGGAATTCTTGGACCGGTCTTGATTCAAAATATGAAAAATCAAGCGACGAAGTTTGGAACACAGTTGATTCAGAAGAATATTGATAAAGTCGATTTTTCCGATCCCAAAAATCTTAAGCTTTGGGCAGGGGACGAAATGTATGAAACGCAATCAGTGATTATTGCGACCGGATCCAAAGCCCGTTGGCTGAACCTCGGAAAAGGCGAAGAAAAGTTCTGGGGGAAAGGCTACACGGCCTGTGCTACCTGTGATGGAGCGTTTTTCAGAAACAAAGTCGTCGGTGTTGTGGGGGGAGGCGATTCAGCCTGTGAAGAAGCTATGTTCCTGACCAAGTTTGCGTCCAAAGTCTATTTGATTCACCGGCGTGATGAATTGCGCGCCTCAAAGCCGATGCAAAAAAGAGTCTTTGCAAACGAAAAAATAGAAATTCTTTGGAACAAAGGCGTAACGGATCTAAAGGGCGACAATGTATTAGCCTCTGTTGAATTAACAGACACGCAAACAAAAGACACTTCAGATCTAGAATTAAATGGCCTCTTTATGGCCATCGGCCATGATCCAAACACAAAGTTTCTTGATGGCGTGATCGCCTTGGACGAGAAAGGCTATATACAAGTAGAAGGGAATACCAAGACCAGCCTTCCGTCCGTGTTTGTAGCAGGAGACTGTCAGGACTGGCACTATCAACAAGCCATCACCGCCGCAGGCCTTGGTTGTATGGCGGCGCTCGATGCTGAGCATTATTTAGAAAGTTTGAAAGTTTAAAAATACACAGCGCCTTTTTTAAATCACCCCCAACCCCTCTTTAAAAAAGAGGGGCGTCTGGTTTTCGTGCTGAAACCTCAGTACTGATCCGAAAGTAAGCCAGCTAGATGTCCTCCTTTTTTAAAGGAGGATTAAGGTGGATTTTAAATAACGAGCTAAAAATACACAGCGCCCCCTTCAATCTGTTTTTTCAGCAGCGGCCAGGTCTTTAAACTTGGATCTTCTTCTAATATTTTGACCGCCCAGTCCCGCGCCAGCTGAAGGGTTTCGAGGTCATTGAGGTCTGCACATTTGAAATCAGGGAGTCCGCTCTGCTTGGTGCCATAAAGTTCTCCCATGCCACGGAGCTCGAGATCGACCTCGGCCAGTTTGAATCCATCATGAAAGCGTTCCATGGATTTGAGCCGTGTGGTATAGGCCGCTTCTTCTTTTGTCATGAGAAAACAATAGCTCTGTCGATCATTCCGACCGATTCGTCCCCGAAACTGATGCAGCTGGGACAGTCCAAACCGTTCAGCGTTTTCAATCACCATGACGGTGGCATTCGGAATATCGACTCCGACCTCAATCACGGACGTTGAGACGAGAATATCAAATTCGCCATTTTTAAACTGCGCCATGATTTTTTCTTTTTCTTTACTCTTCATTTTTCCGTGCAAAAAAGTCACGCGTTTTTGTGGGTAGACGATTTGGGAAATGCGTTCGTATTCGGCCAAGACATTTTTGGCCTCGATCTTGTCGGACTCATCTACCAGCGGACACACCCAAAAGATCTGATGGCCTTTCTGAATCTGGTCATTGATAAAATGTTCGCAGAGCGTTCGTGTTTTGGGAGTGTGTACCACCCGGGTGATGACTTTTTTGCGTCCGGGGGGAAGTTCATTGATGACGGAAATATCTTGATCGCCGTAGACCGTGAGCGCGAGTGACCGTGGGATGGGCGTGGCGGTCATTGCGACCACATGCGGATGATTTTCGGCCAAGACGGCCCGTTGGGCCACCCCGAATCGATGCTGCTCATCGATGACCGCAAACCCAAGATTTTTAAAAATAGTGTCATGCGTCAGAATCGCATGGGTTCCGATCAAGACCTTAATGTCTCCATTTTTAAGTTTGGCTTTGATAGATTTTTTCTTGGTGGCCGTAGTAGATCCCGTGAGCAGTTCTACGGGAACATTGGGGCCAAAAAATTTCAAAGCATTGGCAAAGTGTTGTGTGGCGAGGATCTCTGTTGGCGCGAGGATTGCGATCTGAAATCCCGCGCGAACCACTTGCAGTCCAGCTAAAAAAGCCACGATCGTCTTTCCTGATCCGACATCTCCCTGCACCAACCGGTGGGCCGGGCGATCACCTTCAAAATCTTTTAAAATATGAAAGAGAACTTTTTTTTGCGCCAGAGTGAGTTCGAAGGGGAGTTGCTTAAGATCTTCTTTGATCTGATCAGCATCAAAGGTGAATTGACAGGGATTCTCCGTGTCGGATTCCCGGCGTTGTTTTTCAAGAAGCACGCGCACCTGGATCTCGAACACTTCTTCAAAGGCCAAGCGTTTGCGGGCTTGTTCCCACGCTTCCAGAGTTTGAGGGCGATGAATCGCCTTAATGGCTTCAGATTTCGGAAGAAAACTTTCTTCCTTAAGAATTTTCTTGGGCAAAATGTCCGGACATTCATCCGCCATAACGAGCAAGGGCTTGATCTTTTCCCGCATCCACTTGGAGGTAATGGGCGGCGATTCTGGATAAATGGACCGCAGTCCTCCCACGTGAACATCTCGCGACAAATAAACTTCGGGATTATTGATCTGCATCACGCCGTAATTGCGGTCGACTTTGCCCACCAAAAAAACACGTGTCTCGTCTTTTATATTTTTGAGGAGATAGGGAATCTGAAACCATACAACCTGAAGGGTTGTTTGATCTTCAAGAATAAGCGCGGCTTTGCCTAGTTGTTTTCCATGGCGGGTGCGTTCGCGTCGGAAGTCTGCCAAAAGGCCTTCGACTGTATTCTTTTGACCCAGTGCTAAATCCGGAAATCGCTGAACAATAGCGGTGGATTCAATCGTCCTCGGGAAATAATGCAAAAGATCCGACACAGTCGTGAGGCCCATCTGCGTGAGTTTTTTGAGATGAGCCGCTGTCGTATGAAGAATCGAAGCAAGAATCATAAGCCAAAGAAAATGTTAGGAGAGAAAATTATTCACTTCTAGTGTAATCATAAAATCACAAATGATAAACAAGGCGACAAAATAATAAAATACTTATAAAACAATGAGAAAACACAAAAAGACCTTGCGAAAAAGCCCCAGGTATCGGAAAATTCAATGGATATTCCTTAGGGAAATTCGTTTTACTTCTTTTTTATCCTTTTGTTATGAACAAAAAATTGATCGGAATCGCCTTTGCGCTTCTCTTTGGGATCGCTCCTTTCTTAGTAGCTGACGCGGCCGCAAGTCAAAATCTTCCAAACCGAAATATTGGAATGATTCACCAGGAAGATCGTATTGCTAATGTAGACGCTTCAACCGGCGACGCGGTATCAGCTCGTACGGTAGTAGTAAGTGTCGTTAACTTCACCCTTTTCTTTCTTGGGATTTTGACCACGGCTATGATTATTTACGGAGGATTCCTTTATATCACAGCGGCTGGCGACGAAGGCGGAACGGAAAAAGGAAAAAAAGTTCTACTCTACTCAGCGATTGGTATTGTTTTGATCTTTGTTTCCTTCGCTCTAACGAACACTTTGTTGGGCGTGGCAAATCCAGATTCAGATGGAAACCCAACGGACATTGGTTTGACTACAGAACTAGAGTAGTAATCAAAAAAGTCGTTTGCAACAAAAGGCTGGATTCGTCCAGCTTTTTTTGTACTTTGACCTTTAAAAAACTTGTTCTCTCTCAATAATCCGCTTATGATTCCGCCTGAAGAGAATACATTCTTTATTAAGACTTCCTCTGCCATGACATTCCAAAAATTTTTACTGTTATTGATTACGGGGTTCTCTCTGGGGGCTTTGGTTCAGCCGGTTTCAGCAGCAACGACGCCGACGACACCTCCCGCAGCGTTAGCGGTGAATACGCAACCCAATAATAACATAGGGATGATTCGGGATCGTGATCAGATTGCCAATGTTGATAAATCAACGAAAAACGCAGTATCCGCTCGAGTCGTGGCAGTGAGCGTGATCAACTTTATTCTGTTTTTTCTTGGAATCGTGACGACGCTCATGATTATTTATGGAGGGTTTCTTTATATCACGGCAGGAGGTGATGATGGAGCCACTGAGAAGGGGAAAAACATCATGATGTTCTCGGCCATCGGGATCGTCGTTATTTTCATCTCGTTCGCCTTGGTCAATACATTACTCGATATCGCCAGTCCGACGACGACGGGAGATCCGGGGAATATCGGAGGAACACGTCATGGCGGTACGGTCACCAACTAATTATATTTTTCTTTTTGATTTCACTCTTTTCCCTTCAATGCGTAAATTTCTTTCGGCCTCAATCCTTTCACTTCTTTGTATCGGAACGCTTTCGCTTCCTTCCTCGGTAAGCGCGGCTACGACGCCTTCTGCGACGGGGACCGTGACAAGAAATACAGGACTGGTATTTGATTCCGATCATATTGCGAATGTGAGAGCTGGAACGGGAAATTCAGTTTCTGCTCGTATTGTTCTGGCGAGTGTTATCAACTTTATCTTGTTTTTCTTGGGACTGTTGACGACCGCCATGATTATCTACGGTGGATTCCTCTATATCACGGCTGGGGGCGATGACAGCAAAACAGAAAAAGGAAAAAATATTATGATTTTCTCTGCGATTGGGATTGTGATCATCTTTATCTCCTTTGCCCTGGTTAATACACTACTGACCATTGCTCGACCGGATTCATCAGGAGACCCACAGACAGTGGGAGCCGGAGTGCTTAAGGGAACTCCAGCGGATCTTAACGGAACGGCTCCATAGGTCGTTAGTTTTTCTTTTCTTCTTGAACGCATTCTATTCTTCCTATGAATCTTCGGACGCTTGGTCGCACGTTTTTGATCGGAATATTTCTCTGGGGGATGGGGATGAGTTTCGTGAGTGATTCTTTTGCGCTTCGTAATCGTCCGGAAAACACAGGGTTTATCTTTACCTACGATCAGCCACCTTCGATGGAATTAGCCACCGATAATTCGGTGTCGGCGCGTGTAGTAGCGGTGAGCGTCATTAATTTCATTCTCTTTTTTCTCGGTCTGACCGGCGTGGCCGTGATTATTTATGCAGGATTTCTTTATGTTACCGCGGGGGGAGACGATGCCCAGTCCGAAAAAGGTAAAAAAATAATACTCTATACCGGAGTAGGGATCGTAGTGATCTTTATCTCTTTTGCTTTGGTCAATACGCTACTACGTTCAGCACATCCAGACTCTACCGGAGATCCAGAGCGGGTGGGGATCCAGGGGCAAACGCTTAAGTAAGAGAAAGCAAAAGATGAGTGAAGCTTCTTGTATGAATTCCTTTTTTCTGCTATAATAACAAGAAGTAATCACTTTACATATGCGACACTTTCTTCGTCTTTCGGTTTTGAGCTTTGTCTTTGCGGGATTATCTCTCCTGGGAGGCACGGCAGAAGCAAGTTTCGCAACGGGCGTTGGAGACGCGATTCAGGGTGTTGTAACACCCATTTCTGATACGGTTCAGGCCGTGACAGGCGCTTTGGGGATTGATAATATTGGAATAAGTGGAGACGGAGACATATCGGTATCGGGAGAATTTGGAGGGATTAAGTTTGACTATGACTCCAATGGAAACTGTACGAATTGTAATGGTGGTAATACCGGACTTATTTTCCCAGAAGATCGTCCGCCGAGTATTGATCTGGCCACAAACTATGAAAACTCATTTCGACGCGTCGTCGTGAATATCGTCAACTTCATCCTCTTCTTCTTGGGGTTGGTCGGTATGATCATGGTGACCTACGGAGGTTTTCTGTACCTGACGGCGGGAGGAGATGATGGGCAACAAGGAAAAGCGAAAAGTATTTTGCTCTACTCAGCGATTGGAATCTTTGTGATTCTCGCGGCGTTCTCTTTGTCCAACACATTGCTGACAGCTGCCGAGCCAGACGCAACGGGAGATCCGGAAAAGGTAGGATATGAGAATTAAATAAGAATTAAGAGGCGATTGGAGGCGGGAAGAAAATATAAAGAATGAATCATTGTGAATGATTCATTCTTTATTATACTGTGAGTGAGTGTTTCTTTATCATTCATTGCCCATGTCTTTTATCAAACGTATTTTATTGTTTCTCCTGACGAACCTTGCGATTGTCGTAATGTTGAGTCTGATCTTTTCAATTTTTAATATTCAGCCCTATCTGACACCCCATGGGATTGAGTATCGATCACTTTTGATCTACGCGGCGGTGATTGGGTTTACCGGAAGTTTTATCTCGCTGCTGTTGTCCAAGACCATGGCCAAGTGGATGACCAAGGTGCAGGTGATAACCCAGCCGAAAGATACGCATGAAGAACGATTACTTCATGTCGTGGGATCTATTTCACAAAAGTTAAACATCGGGATGCCTGAGGTAGGAATTTATCCTTCTTTGGAGGTGAATGCATTTGCCACTGGATGGAATAAGAATCATGCACTAGTGGCGGTCTCAGAAGGATTGCTCAAAGAAATGGATCCCGATGAAATAGAGGGGGTTCTTGCTCACGAAATGGCGCATGTTGCCAATGGCGACATGGTGACGATGACGTTGATTCAAGGCGTCGTGAATACCTTTGTGATCTTTGCTGCTCGTGTGGCAGCGTATGCGGTTCAAGGGGCTTTGTCTCGGGGCGATGGTGATACGGGGCGTGCCGTTGGAGGCATCTCCTACTTTATTACCGCCATTATTTTTGAAATTATTTTCTCGATCTTAGCTTCGAGTATCGTCTTTTGGTTCTCTCGGCGTCGTGAGTTTGCGGCGGATTTGGGAGGGGCTCAGTTTGTGGGGAAACGAAAAATGATTGCCGGACTCCGGAAACTACAACAGCTGACAAATCGTATAGATACGAGCAACAAGACATTGGCAACGATGAAGATTACCGATCGCAGTCGGTTTGCGCGTGTTTTCTCGTCGCACCCACCTTTGGAGGTGCGTATTGCGCGACTCGACGCTGCTGCGGTGAGTTAATACTTGCAATTTGTGTGGGTATAACTAGACTTTTCAACGCTCTAGCGGGTCAGTAGCTCAGTTGGTAGAGCAG
>DGOF01000043.1 GCA_002389285.1 Patescibacteria group bacterium UBA4473 | reverse complement strand
AGCGAGTCGGAAATGGAAGGATGCCCACCGTAGCTTTATGCGAAGGTGGGCCTGTTCACAGCAAAGCTTCGGATGGCAGGCCTTTTTCTGTGAAGAATCCTTTAATGTGAAAATATTTTAAAGTAAAGTCAATGATCTTGATGATGCATAAACAAGCCATTTCTTCTCATCCTTAAATTTACATTAAATATTTTGCAGGAATAAAAATGATCTTATAGTGGGAGTTGATGTTATCTCCTTTATTCCATCCTTCTATGTTCAAATTGGTTCTCTTTTTCGTTGCCGTTGTCGCGGCTACTTTGGCTGTCCTTCATCTTGTTTTTTAAGAGTTTTCTTTTTGAAATTTTCAGCGCTTCATCTTTTAGTGAAGCTGTGTTGAATTTTTAAAAGAGACTTTCTTTTTTGTTGTCCCTGAGTAGAAAGGGATAACTATTATTTAGTTAATTTATTTTGATGAACGCCTCTATTGATCGTGCAAAACAGAAAGCTCCCGTTGATCCTGACGCTTTAGCGGCACAGGCAACGCAGGAGACTTCGAAGGCTTTGGAAGATTTGTCGGGACAGATTTCAGTTCCTGAATTAGAGGATGAGGAGCAGATTGCACAGGCTTCTACGGATACTCTTTTAGAAGATTACTTGCGGGGTTAAATTTTTTTCATGACTTCTTTTCCTCAAGACCTTCCTTCCTCTCTAGAGCCTGTAATGGATTCGATTCGTTCTTTTTTAGAGCAGGATGGTGAAGACTCGTCGTTACGGATAGAAGTACTTTCTCTTGAAGAGGGGGAGGTTCTTCAAGGTCTTTTGCAGCAACCGAATCCGATTGAAAGTATTCGTGATTTGGCCCATCAGGCGACGGATCCGCATAAGCGTTCTCATTATTGGTATATAGTGGCGCGTTTGATGCGGCGGGAAGAAGATTTGTCGGGAGCTGCATTGGCAATTGATTCTTCCGAGGCAATGTTGAAAGATGTTGGAGAGGAAGATCCTCGAACAGCGCGTCGTCATTGTATGAATTTGAGTCAACTCCTTTGGTTGGCGATTCAGCGTCGAGATGTGCCAGAACAAGAACGGCTTTTGGAACAGTTAGAGTCTTTGGGAGTGGTATTTCCCGATGAGCCAACATGGATGTTGCATGCGTTAGAAATATATCCTGTTTTGGCGCGTTGGGATAAGGTGGATGCGATATTGGAACGTGTGTTTAATGGTGAAATAACCTTGGCGCCTCGGTTTCGTTTAGAATTTATTAAGTATGCGATTCGTGCCTATGCTTCCAAAAATCGTGCGCGATGTCACGAGTTGTTGGATTTGTTGACACAGGATTATATGCAGGAGGTTATAGAAGAATTTGGTACGCGTATTGATGATCGCTATCGAGCTTTGTACTATGAAGGTCCACAGCAATGGATGGAGCTTGAATGGCTTAAAACTCATCCAGACATTACTCAGTCGGATTATAAAGATCGACGACAAGCTTTGTGTGATAAAGTAGAGGGTACGTCACTTGAAGAGGCGATTATTCCGGAATTGATTGCTCGTTGGGGGTTGTCTCAAGAAAAAAAATATGATCTTCCGGGACGAAAAAATCTGTGGTTGACGAGTTTGGTCCACCCGGAAAAGGCGGTGCAGGGGGAACTTTCTATTGATTTGGCGCCTTTGCATCGAGATGTCTTTGGTCATGGTAAACCGGTTGATAATCAAGGGTGGGGGGAATATCGTGGGACGGAAGCGGATTCAACCTCCATAGAAGATGCGTTTGGTACGGACCAGTATGCGTATTTGGGGGAGTTAGAGTCGCAAAATCCAGATAAGATGGGGGATCCGGAAGCGCTTTTCCATCGGCCATCAACACTTATTTCAGAATTTCAAGAGCAATTGCAAAAACCGGGTATACGGGCGGCCTTCTTGGTTGATGTTGAAGGGATTAAAGGTTTTTCTTATGGATGGGAAAGTACCCCCCAAGAAATTTGGAATGAAAAGTTTGAACAGTTTTTTGCCCATACTCAGTTTGATCAAGAACAGTTCTTTGAGGCTTTGGAGGCTCAGGGGATTGCACGGGATCAGAAACTTTTTTACTTTGCGGAATTAGGGATTGTGAAGCCTTTTCGTGGGAATCTTCAGATAGTATTTGATCTGGTTGCTGAGATGGCTAAAGATTCAGATCCTGATATGCCGGGGATTGCTTCGACGGCGAGAGGGTCTCATACGGATGCTCTTTTTCGCGGATCAGGATCGGTGGAGATCTGTGCGCCCTTGTCTACAGAAAGTAACTTGGTCATTCTTTCGGGACCGACGAAGGGTGATATTTTAGAACGCTTTAGTCTTTCCCCTGTAGAATTTTTAAAACGATTTGGGAAAAATATTAGATCAATTTTACGTGCTTCTTTAGCTTCTTCTGAGAAATGATGGCTTTTGCTTTTTTGGCAACGGTTTTCCTCTGTGCGACTCTTGTGGTCGTTCTCCTCTATGAAGCCCCAACTTCACGGGCAAGGAAGTGGTTTTGCTTATTTTTAGGCGGCTTACTGCTTTGGGTGGGGACATTGTATTTTTATTTTCTGCGAGACGTGGGAAGTTTATTGGCTTTTGTTGGACGTTTAAATTTTGCAGCGGGTCCACTTGTGGCCTTGGGTTTGCTGGGATTCTTTTATGTTTTTCCCCGTGTGCATCGGCCTTTTCCGATCTGGAGTCTTTGGTCTTGGGTCGGGATCTCTGCCGTTATGATGGGGATTACTTGCTTTACATCATGGGTAGACCAAGCCGAAAGGATGACGCCACAGGGGCCTGTATTTACCCCCGGATGGGCCTACGGTATTTATACGATGTATCTTTTAATAGCCGTAGGAATATTGTTTTTCTTGGTGTTTTCAAAGTTACGTGCTTTTACCGGGATCGAAAAACAAAAAGTTCAGTATGCGTTTTGGATGTTTCCGATTTCTTCCCTGGTCTTGGTGATCACGAATGTTATTTTACCCGGACAAGAGATCTTTATTTTTCAGGATTATAGTTTTTTGTTACTGGTTCCGACGATCTTTTGTGTTGTTTATGCGTTGGAAAAATATAGATTTTTGGATATGCCATTGGCTTTTCAAACTTATGCGGTTTATCTGACAAATCTTGGAATCTATGCAGGGATTTCTCATCTTATGTGGTATCTCAATGCAGGATGGTTTCACCAGGAGAATGTATTTGTAGGTTTGGTTATTGCTTTGTTCGTCTTAACAGGTTGGAGTCATACTCTTGGGGCGGTTCAGTCGGCCTGGAATATTTTCTTGTATAAGAAGAAGACGAATGTTTTGGATGAAATTCGTTTGGGGCTCCGTTTTTTTCAATCCTCTGTGGATCAAGGACTAGACTATTTGTCCTCAACGTTGGGGGTGGAGACGGCTTCTTGGGTTGCGGTAGGCAGTGCAGAAGGGCAAGATCTTGCACAGTGTTTTCAGGCACAGAAGATTGAAACGTTGGTGCGTGATGAGATTGTTTATAAACGAGAACATTCAGGAGAGATTTGGCCGCGACGAAAAAACTCTCGGCGGTATCAACGGTGGCTTCAAGAGGCAGAAGAGACTTTGGAAAAATACAGAGTTGCGGTGGTCGTTCCGATCTTGCGTGAAGATGGGACGCCTGTGGGCTTTGTCTTCTTAAAAGAAAAATTGGATGGCGGGTTATTTTCTTCTCAAGAGATTCGAGAAGTAGAACGACTCTTACAAGAACGGGCTCAGGTGTATCTTTTGAGAGATTCGGAGGAGAGAAGCTTTTTGCGAAAGTTGAAAAAGGGCGTTGGTACAGAGTTCTTTAATGATTTTTGTCATGAAATGGAACATCCTTTGATGGTGGTTCGAAATTTGGAACATTTAGTGAATGTCGGGAAGTTGCCCCAAGCGGATCAGGAAGCTTTTTCTATGGCGTATGGAGCGGCCCGTGATCTCAAGCATAAACTTTCAGAATTGACGGAGATTTTTCAGTGGCAGCATGAACAGAAAAGCCTTGCTTGTGATTGGTATTCTCTGGAGCCTTTGATGCATTCAACTTTACAGCAGTTGTTTTCAGAATTTCCTCATTGGAAGGAGGTCGTTACGCTGTGTATGGAGCCTTCGCTTTTTGTCTATGAGATGCATGTTGATAAAAATCGTTTGCGCAGTGTGTTTCGGGAATTGATTCGGAATGGTCTCTTTTTTAATCAATCGGCTGCGAAAAAAGTAAATTTACGGGTTCGATTTGATAAAAATTCAGGCATTTATTTTCAGGTGCAGGATAATGGTGTTGGAATTGAGGCGGAACATCACGATGATATTTTTAAACCGTTAAAGGTTTTCTCGCCCAGTCGCAACGAAAAAGAGTGTGGTCTGGGAGTCGGTCTTCCTCTTGCAAGAGAGATTGTTGAGGCTCATGGAGGCGAACTTTTCATAAAAAAAAGCGCGTTGAAAGAGGGAAGTATCTTTGTGTTTCATTTTCCCTTGGGACGTATTCGGTTTAAAGAAATCTAGGACTTTTGCTCACTGATCATGTAGCCGTGTCCCCGAATCGTGTGGATGAGTCTTTTTGGAAAAGGATCGTCTATTTTGGCACGAAGAAATCGAAGATGTACGGAGATAGTATTGGTAAGAGAGCTACTGACCGGCGTATCTTTCCAGATGTTGTTCCAGAGGTGTTCGTGACTCAGTACTTTGTTTTTGTGACGGAGTAATTCGGCGAGAAGTTCGAATTCTTTTTTGGCGAGATAGAGACTTTTTCCATCCCGATGGACAGTTCGATCTTCGAAATTGACAGAAAGATCACTGCACTGGAGGAGTGATGTTGAATTTTGAACACGTCTTCTGCAGAGGCATTTGATGCGTGTAAGCAGTTCGGGGAGGGCAAAATTTTTGACCAAAAAATCATCCGCTCCCGCTTCCAAGGCCTTGATTCGATCTTCAGCCAGCTGGAGTGCTGAGATACCCAAAATAGGGTTTTGAATATTGAGTGCTCGAAGTTCTTTAATGATATCAAAGCCCGATTTGCTTGGGAGCATCATATCTAGAATGAGGATGTCGTAGGTGTGCGTTTTAGCTTTTTGAAAAGCTTCGTCTCCATCAGAAGCTTTATCTACGGTATATTGATGACGTTCGAGAAATTGAGTGATCAGCGCGCATGTTTGTGCATGATCCTCTACAAGTAAGACCTTCATGCTCCTTAAGGTGGCACTTTTTCTTCAAAAGTCAAGAATTTTCTGTGGAAGAGGTGTCGATACGCGGGATTTTTATTTCAAACTCAACCCAGCTTTTGTTGTCACTGTCTACCTGGATTGTGCCCTGGTGCTGTTCAATGATTTTTTGAGCGAGATAAAGGCCGATCCCACTTCCCGAGGTTTTATCATTCGATCGGGCAAAAGGTTTGAAAATATATGTTTCTTCTTCGGGGGTGAGGCCAAGGCTGTCATTGCGGAGTTGAAATTTCCAGTTTTTTTCGTCACAGGAGCTCTGCAGGCTTATTATTGTTTCGGGTTGGGAGTACCGTAATGCATTATCAACAAGAATACGAAGCACTTCTTCGAGAGGGCCTTTTAATATTTTGATAATGCAAATTTTGTCACATATATTTTTTTTGAAATATTGTTTTTCATCTTCGGGAATTACTTCTGAACAAAAATTGTGTACAAATGAGTGGATTTCGAGTTTTTCCCAGGTTTGATTTGGATCTTCTCCGGTTCGTAAAAATTGCGTCGCATGGTTGATGATACGCGAAAGATGTCTGGTTTCTTGATTGATGTGGGCACGATCTGCTTCGAGATTTTTTTTGTTGAGTTCGTTTGTATAGCGTTCGAGAAGCCGTACGGAGGTTTGTATGTGATGGAAAAGTTCCTCCCAAAAGGCATTGTTTTCCGTGAAATCGTTGGGAGTAGGAGCGGTCATTTTTTTTCTCAAGCTACTGTCTTGAGAGAGAAAATGCAAGAGGCGTTCGAATTGAGGGGGGTAGCGTTGTGATACATTGATTATCAGCTCTTTTTATTGTATAATGACGAGATGCAAGGGCTTGAACAACACCAATCATTGAATCCCGTACAAATACTGGAAAACTACGGGGTTTCATTGGAAGAATCTTCAGAAGAAAAAACTGATATTTTGGTTCCGGCTAGTTCTTGGTATGAGGCACAAAGAGGTGTGCAAGAATATTTTCATAGTCAAGATATAGACTTGGAATCAAAATCAAACGAGGAAGGTAAGGATATGGCGGTTCTTTATGAATCAAATTTTGAGTTTAGTCGTAATGGCGTACCAGAGACGGGAAGATTTATTCTTCAAAAAAGAATTTTTACCAAATTAGATGCAACGACCGGTCTCATAAATAAAAGGTCTCAATTTGATTTGTTACTTTTTGATGCTGAAAAAAATCCTATTACACGATTGAGATATCATAATCCGTATGATGAACAAGGTTCCACCGATAGCTTTGAAGTAATCGATAGAATTGTTCATAAAGAATTTCGTGGAAATGGTCTGCTGAATCAAATGATGGAACAAGTCAGTGATCCACTGCTTCAATCCATTGCACAAAAAAAACAAAAAAATCAGAATGTTTCTCTCAACACGCCGGATCCTTTTGTGCTTCATATGGGACTCAAGGCTGGCATGACTCCTTTGTCAGAGGAAGATGACCAGCGATTGATGGAATTTCAGTCAGGAGATGATAAATATAAGATTATATCTTCTCAGAATCCGCTCCATGTTAGGGAAGGGAAAAGGCAAAATATTATAGTCCCGAGAGATTTTTCTATTGAGGATCTATCGGATGAAAACATAATCTATGATACAGAAATAATTCCCAGTTCTGTGAGAATTGGTAAAACTTTCGAAGCACGAGGTCTCTATGATGATACGGTTGTCGAAGAATCTGCGAAGGAAACTCGTGGAGAGATACAAACAATTCTTGAATAATTTTTTAAGAGCATTTTATTTTTTTATTTCTCAACATTATATCGAAGCTCAACCACTCCATTGTCGTATTTTTTTGAGTCAATAAGAGACATTGTCGGCTGTGTTTTTAGTTTTTGAAACAGAGGAATGCCTTCTCCCAGTACTATTGGCATGACAAATATGATGCATTCATCGACGAGTTTATGCTTCAAAAATTCTGCTAACAATGTCGGTCCTCCCACGAGCCATATATTCTGATGTTTATTTTCATCAAGATTTTTTATGAAGTTATCAGGACTTTCTTTTGTAAAAACAACGTCTTCTTCTGAATACTTTTCTGGATGTTTGGTGAAAACAAAAGACGCCTTGTCTTCGTATTTGGGTTTGAATTGCTGATAGGTGGTATTGCCCTGCACCACCGTATCAATTCTTTTCATGAAATCATCCCACCCATAATTAATCTTGGGGTCATTATATTTATCAAGCCAAGCCACACCCTGGTCTTTGGTCGCTACAAATCCATCAAGACTTTCGGCGATATAGAGGATTACTTTCCTCATAAATAAATTATATCATACAAAAAAAGCCCTTATCTATGGGCTTAAGTGTGTTGGAGGTATAAAGAAATTATCCTACCAAAACATGATCAACTGATAGTTGAGTATCTTCTACTGTTTTTCTAACAAAAATACTTTTAAATTTTTTCCATATTTCACGTGCTCTTGTTGACATATTTTTTGTCATAGTTTCAATTTTATCTATTTCAGATGGACCAGAATATTCTGTTTGATAAACGGTAAGCCATTCAGCCAATGTATGTATTTGGGGGACAAATTTTGCATTATTAGGATTCATATCTGCATCATCTCCTGCTTGAAGAGCGGCTGGAAAGTCGTTCTCGTTTAGATGTCCTTCTATCTCAGAAAGAACGGGTACAACAACCTGCTCCGGTGAAAAAGTTTCTAAGTTCCTTTGTAATACATTCAGCGCTTCTATTTTTTTTTCATAATGCTTTTTAAACCCCAATTGAACCGGGAACAAAGGAAGTGATGCAATGGGAACCGTCCATGGAAATGGAACTGGTGAGATAGTTTCAGCCGTTATCAGTGCAGTAAGACTCGCTATAATAACCGTTTCAGCCCTTAAAAGATCAGCTTTTAACTTTTCAATTTTTGTATAAAGATGCGCTCTTAAGTCTTCCAAAGGTATATTTTCTGGAACCATAAATTGAACAGGTTGTTCTTGATCGGTATTTTCTAACAAGTCTTTTAAAGCCGTAAACTCAATCATTCCATTAAGTCCTAATGCCATATATTCGGTAGACATATGGAATTCATCATTCCATGGAGTGGCAGTTTCTTCTTCTTGCGTATGAGGAAAAATACAAATTTCACCATCTTTGAAAAGAGCCTTTGCCCCGGACCCACTTGTTTTTCTAAGTTTGGATAAATAACGAAGCTTTTGGAGGAGCTTCGGGTTACTTGGAATTCGAGATTCTAGTTGTCTCTCATCTTCGAATGGTTCTTCCTCACAGAGATTGAAGTCATTGAAGCCAGTGGAAACATTTTTCATTAAAAACAATTTACTAACCTTTCCAAGAAAGTCAAGTCCCGGATAACATTCTTTCTGAAAAGTTTCGTAGTCTCAACAGGAGCATAAAGAAAAAACCACTATCCCTTTCAGGGAGACTGATTTTTTCTTGGAGCTCCTGGCTGGCGTGTCCTCCGTAGCTTTAGCGTAGGATGGAAGGTTAATCGAACTTTTTTGGTGTGAGATGGGTGAGATAAAAATGACTGCCCCCATTTATCTCGCATATCTAAACAAAGAGGATGTCCTGAAAAAATCATTACACCTGGGTTTGTTCCACGAATAGGTCCATCGACAAATCTCTAATTCAGGATAGATTTTCGATTTATCTTCCCAACATTGCCTCAATCGTTCGTGTTCAAGCAGATCATCTTTTAACCGATAACTCAATTGAGACTCTTTATGTTCACAACCATTTTCTAGATTTTCTCTATAAAATATTCCCAGAGAAAACAAACAATTTTGTTTAGACTTTTTTGTTTTTGCTGATGAACAAAGATTCTTCTGAGGATGCATTTTTATAACAGCACTCCAACAATCAAGGTTTCGTGAAGACATGATGACACTATTACATAATTGAGCGGCTTGCTCCTGCTCTATCGGCTCATCCGTTCGAAGTTGCATCAGAGACATATCTAAATAACCGAGCAACAAAAAAATTCCCACAAGTGAAATTAATTCGATATATATCAAAGCCCTGCTTAATTTAACATTCGATTTTCTAAGAAAAATAGCAATCCACGAAAAAAGAAAAAAGACCACGGCAGACCAAAGAAGCCCGTTCATTATTACAGTGGCACCAAAGCTACAAAATCCACCTGTACATGTATACATCTCCCATATAAAGAAAGGAATTGGTAATAGTAATAAAACAGGGAATCCCAATAATTTATAACGCACCTTTAAATTTGATCCGGAAATCCAAACGGAAATAATTGATATAAAAATTGAAATAGCAAGAATGAGAAGATATCCCGTAGCAATATCAAATAAAACATCAAAAACGTGCTGATTTCTATTATAAATTTCCATCAAAACAAGCACGAAATAAAATTCAATATTTGCTAATAGAGCTATCAACCAAATATAAAACTGTTTTTTATCTACAGTTTGAGACTGACTACTTTGACAAGAATCATGATCAAATCCGGTAAATTTATAGTTCATAGAAAAGATGAAAATGATAAATAATATACTCTACGACGAGAAGTTCATTGCGTTCAGCGCTACAAACCCCCACATAAAGATTATCATTGAAAAAATTAGAAAATTGAAGGCATAAGTTCCTCGAGTTTCTTTATTTTGTATATTGGATAAAAATAAAATTCCCTCTAAAAATAACCCTAAGATGAATGAAGATGTTATTGAATCCCTTATTTGAAGTGAAAAAAAGAGGAATAACAGAAAACCAAGAACGTGTAATGAAACTATGTTGAAATTTATGTTGAGATTCATAAGTCAATTCTAATATGAAAAATACGATCAGTCATCTTTTTCCATAAAAAGTTTCGTATTCCCGGTCAGGGGTATGCAAAAAAAACGCATATTTATGCGGTCTAAGACCTTGGAGCTCCTGGCTGGAGGTTAATCGAACTTTTTTGGTGTGGGATGGATGAACCTTTTATCGTCCTGGAATACTCGGAGGTGCTGGAATTGGATCTTCCATGCCCATAATGCAATTATTAGACACTTTCATGAGCAGTCCTTTTCCCAGTAAAGTAGAATCCATTTCAGGCATATCAAATTTCATCCATTGTCCACCAAAGAAGTAATAGGCTTTCTCAATATTACAAGTTCCCTTTATCTCACTAAGGGTCAAGTCAGGATGATTTGAGCTTTCAATCATATAGTTTGATAAACCAATTAGATTCCAACCTCTGTGTATTAGGTGTTCATTCCAGTATTTTGGTGGCAAGGGCTCTTGAAATATATATTCGGATCTTCCGACTTTATCAGAATACACAAACTGAGCCGTTTTCTCGTAGTAACTATCTTGTATTCCCTCGAGCTTTTTTGTTTCTGGATTAGGATATACACGAACAAATTCTTGCGTTGGTTGTTTCAAAATATAAACCGCCTTTATATTTTCAGGAAGAACTTCACCACCCCTTAAGCTGTCAGGATGCGTGAAACCATTCACCAAATTCCAACCTTCTTCAAAATAATAAGAAGCTTCCGTGCTTGAAGCTGAGACAAAAGATGGTATTCCAAAGCTGAGAAGGAGAATGAGTGCTATTTTTTTCATATTGAGTTGTTTAATTTGGTAAAGCAAGAGGAACTGGAATATTTGATTCTAAGTATCCGAAATATATAGCAAGTATTAGAATTACTATAACAAAAGTAAAGAATATCAATTTTTTCATACTTGAAAGTTTAAACACTCTTCTCAGAAAAAACAATAATTAGATCTCATTGAAAAATAAGTATAAAATTAAATCATGAAAAATTTTTTCATCATTTTTGCTTTTATTTTCACTATTTCTTACGGGGGAATTGCTCGAGCTGAAAAACCTGATATCAGCCGTTATGAACGTCGTACAGACTTTACCATACAGGGAATCACAACCCCAACAGTTATACAGATGACATCAGATGAAATAATTGATGGCCACACTATCCTTGTCGATGAAAAGGGTGTTTCTATGCGTCATCAAAGTCACAAGCCTCATCAAGGATTTGATAGCCTAAGAGATCATTCCCGAGCACTAGAATCAGTTGAAGCTTCCTCCCAATTTGAAGGAAAACCTCGAAATTTATCAGACATACATAGTCCTGGACAGTTTGCCTTTTCCCCGCTAGAAGATATCCATACTGCTACCTTTCGCTTCAACAAAGCGGTCGATTTCCCCGGTATCTATATTAATCTTGCCTCAAGCACCCTCCCTCCCAAATTTGTAAGCCTCCAAGTCACTCTCGCCGATAGGCAAAAAATGGGAAAAAATGGGGTCAGCCACCTTTTTCTATAAAAAGTTTCGGATTCCCGGTCAGCGAGGCATACAAAAAAACCAGATAGTTATGCGGTCTAAAACCTTGGAGCTCCTGGCTGGAGGTTAATCGAACTTTTTTAGTGTGGGAGGGATGAAGGTCCTATCTGAGTTTTAAAAAGAGGCAGATCTTCAAAATTTGAATCTAAAAAGTCTTTCACACGTTCTTTTTGCTTCTGTGATACATTAGAAGGCCACTGATCCATAGCAAAATACTCTATCTGATCGGCTTCATCCGTCAGCGTTGGTTTGCCGGAAATTACTTCACAGAGAAAAGAAAAAACCACCTCATTCTTTTCGGGCTTAGAGTAAACCCCGGTAAGGGAAACAATTTTTACATCCAATCCCACCTCTTCTTTTACTTCTCTGATTACCGCCTCCCATGGAGACTCCTCGTTTTCAACACCCCCACCAGGTAAGTTCCATAAATCATAATCTCTTCGATGGCAAAGAAGTACTTCTTGTTTATCGTTAAGGATGATCGCAAAGGCGCCAAGGGTAAATTTCATTTTTCATTCTATTAAGATATGTTGATCTTGAAGAAATAAAAAAATTATACAATTCATGATATTTAGATTGCGTCGATATACTGTGATTTCTGAAAAAATTGAGTTATTTAATGCTTTTTTTAAAAAACATCTTTTACCCGTTCAAAAACGATACGGATCTCAATTAGTAGGTCGTTGGCAGACGGAAGATAAATCTCAGATTATTGCACTTTGGGTCTATGAAGATATGAAGTCTTATGAAGACATTCAGTCAAAAGTAAAAGTCGATCCTGATTCAATTGCAGCTCAGAAATATAGATTTTCTCAATTAGAACCCTTGTTTACTGAAACAGAAGAATCTTTTATGACCTCAACGGTTGATTTAAGTAAAACTGAATTGTCACATTTAATAAAAAAATAGGGGCGTGGCGGGAATACTCCGTTCGCTTCGCTCTCTCCGTGAGTTCCTCATTCGGAAATTGTGAGCAAGCTCCCATTTCCTCATTTCGTCCTATACTGCGTGACGTCGTCGCTCGCAACATGAGTGCAAGCACTCCGTTGCTCCGCTCCTCGTATCGAACCCGGGTTCAATTCAGGCCCCACTACGTGGGGCTATAAGAAAAAACCACTATCCCTTTCAGGGGCACTGATTTTTTCTTGGAGCGCGTGGCGGGAATCGAACCCGCGTCACCAGCTTGGAAGGCTGGGGTAATGAGCCATTATACGACACGCGCGTTAGTGTGAATGAGCTATGAATCGAACCTGCATCATCCCGCCGCTGTAGGCGGGCGGGAGATAATGAGCCATTTATGACTCTTGATGATTCAATCCATTCGTGTGAATGAGCTTTTGAAAGGCTTTACCGCCTTTATAACTTTTTATTTGATTCTCTCTCTGAAGGGCCTCTGACTTTGTTGTGAAATGTTCTTGGTAGATAACTTTCCACGGTCGGAAACTTTTTGTCCAAGTGCTTCGTCCTTGATTGTGTCTTTCCAATCTTTTCTGAAGATCTTGTGTGGCGCCTACATAGTGTCGACCATGTTCTATACTCTCGAGAACGTAAGTAGTATACATAATTCTTAGAATCGAACCCGCGTCATCCCGCCGCCGTAGGCGGGAGATAATGAGCCATTATACGACACGCGCGTCGCTCAAAAACCAAAGAGCCCAGCCATTTTATTCAAAATTTTGAGTGGGTCAATATTTTATTGATTGATCATCCACGCGATCAGGATGACTTGGGGGATGGTGACCAGTGGGAGGAAGAGCGCGATTTTCCAGCTTTTTGTCGTTTCTTTGAGAGACAGGATCTCTGTGTAGTCGGTGGAGACACCGGTCATGAGGAAGGCGAAGCTGTTTCCTGGCGCGCCGGCACGGGTGAGGATGTCGGCGGCGATAGGTGTGGACCCTTCGCTACAGACTTCGAGGATTGTTGCGACTAATATAGTTAATCCGAGGCCGGCTAAACTGGGTCCGAAGAACATTTCAAAGTTTTCTGGACTGAGAAATGTTCTGATGAGACTGGCCAAGATCACGCCGAAGAAAACCCATCGCAGGACCATTTTTGAGCCCTTGAAACCTTCTTTTAAAATGTGTTTAAAAAATTCGGTGTTGAATTTGGTTTGAGAAAGCTGTTTTTTGGCTTCGGGCCAGAAATGAAAATTTTCTGGAAGTGCATGATGGTTTGGGTTTTGGGGCAGTATTTTTTTTGCCACTAACTTTTCAAAAATTAATCCGGAGATGATCGCAATGACCATGGATAATAGTAAGAACGCCATCATCCATTTGAATCCTACCAGGGCCCAAAGAATCAGCGTGAGCGAAAAAGAATTCCAAGGACTAGCGATGAGGAAGGCCATGACTTGCCCCAGACTGGCTCCACGCTCATACAACTTCATCCCGACCATTAATATGCCATGCGAACACAAGTCTAGCAGGACTCCCGCGCCGGTAGCGCGTAAAATGCCACTAAAACTTCCGCCTTTTCCTAAGAGAGACGTAACGAATTCTTTCGGGATTTTATTAAGGATGCCCACAAAAACAATCCCGATAAAAATTCCCCACGCCATGGTGTTGAGGAGTTCAAAGACCGACTGAGTGAAGGTGTTTGAGAGTAGATTTTGCCAATAGACAAGATAGCTACTGGCGATAATCAAGACACTTCCCCAGAGGAAATAGTCTCTTTTTTGTTTGTGGGTTTGGCAGCAGGAAGAATTCATGAGAAATTAAGTTTTAAGACTGCGTTCTCTGAGCATATCAAAGAGCACAGGAATGACGAGAAGCGTGGCAGAGATCGAGGTGATCAATCCGCCGACGACGACAATGGCGAGGGGTTTTTGGACTTCAGCACCGACACCGGTAGAGATGAGCATGGGAAGCAGTCCGATGATAGAAGTAAAAGCTGTCATGAGGACGGGGCGTAATCTTCTGGTGGATCCTTCTAATATGGCTTCATGCAGTATTTTTTTGGTGAATTTTTTGGATTTTTTTAGTTTTTCTTTCAGGGCATTTTCTAAATACAGGACGATCACGACGCCGGTTTCGACGGCGTTTCCGAAGAGGGCGATGAATCCGACCCAGACGGCCACAGAGAAGTTAAAGTTTGCGAGAAATAAGGCTGAAATACCGCCGATCAGACTGAGGGGTATGGCGAGCATGACGATGGAAACCAGGCCGAGATCTTTATACGTGAGATAGAGAATCAAAAAGATAATCAAAATAACAGTAGGGACGACCCAGGAGAGTTTCTTCTTCGCTCGGATTTGGTTTTTGTACTGGCCATCAAACTCAAGAGCATAGCCGGTAGGAAGCTCGAGGTTTGTCGCTAGATAGGTTTTGGCTTCTTTAATGAATGATCCGAGGTCACGGCCTGAAACGTTCAACTGAACGGCACCTCGCAGGCGTCCATTTTCACTGTGCAGGACGGCGGGTCCGTCTTCCATGCGAATGTCGGCTATTTCTGAGAGTGGAATTTTTTGTCCGTGGTTTCCGGTGAGGGTGAGGGAGCTGATAGCGCTTATGTCTTCCCGAAACGATCGGGCCAACTTTACTTCGATTCCGTAGCGTTCTCGGCCTTCAATCGTGCGAGAAATCATTTTTCCGCCGCTGCCGATTTCGATGAGATTCAGTGCTTGGGCTTTGGGGATGCCATGCAGCGCTAAGGCGGCTTCATTCAGATCAATATTAAGATATTTGAGTCCTGATGTGCGAAGCGCTACGACGCCGGTGGCACCCGGAACATTGAGCATGAGTTTTTCGATTTCTAGGGCGAGTTCTTCGAGTGTTTGATGATCTTCTCCAAAAATCTTAATGCCCACTTCTGATCGAATACCGGTGCTGACCATATCGATACGACCGATGATGGGTTGGGTGAATCCGTCCCAGAGGTTGGGGATATTGATGGCACGGTTCATTTCACGCATTAATTTTTCTTTGGTCATGTTTTTTCTCCACTCGGATTTTGGCTTGAGCGTGATAAATGTCTCGAGCATGGCGAGGGGTGCCGGGTCGGTAGCTGTATCAGCGCGTCCGGCTTTGCCCATGACTTGGTCGACTTCGGGAAATTCAGACAGAATTTTATTCGTCTCGATTAAGAGTTCTCGTGCTTTGCGTTCAGATACATCCGGCACGGTCATCGGCATGTACATGATGGATCCTTCATCGAGTGGTGGCATGAATTCTGATCCGATCTGAGTAGCAAGTATCCCGGTTCCCGTTATTAAAATCGCTAACGTGATAAAGACTTTTTTTCGATTGGCTAATGCTTTTGTAAGCAAGGGCTCATAGAG
>DGOF01000020.1 GCA_002389285.1 Patescibacteria group bacterium UBA4473 | reverse complement strand
AGCCTCTATGATCTATCCAAATTGCGCACAGCCTATCCAAATGCCTTTATCCACAGCGACCTCGCACAGGTCATCGGAAAAGGCGTAGATCTTCAGCTTGAGCACGTCGACAGTGCGACGTTTGTCCCACAAAAGTTTTATGGCCCCAAACATGTAGGACTTCTCTATTTAAAACACCCGGAACATTTTTCAAGTATTTCCAAGGACAGCCATACCAAAAATGCCTTTCTCATCGCCGGCATGGCCAAGGCCTTTGAATTATTAGATGAAAAACAGCCCAAAAAATTAAAAGCTTGGACCGATCAAATAGAACATTTTATTTCAGAAAATATTCCTGATTTCAAAATTCATCAAAAAAATAAATCCCGCGTCCCCGGCATTCTAAACATTGCCTTCAAAGGCGTGCGAGGCTCCGAACTCATGACACTTTTGTCCGAAGAAGAAAGCATCTGTATTTCTACCGGATCCGCCTGTACCTCTGACATCATGACACCCACGCACGTCATCCAATACCTCGAACCCAATGCCAACTGGCAGTATCCGATCCGCATCTCGCTGCATCAATTTCTCACCGATGAAAATATCACTGACTTTTGTGAAGTTTTAAGCCATTATGTGGCAGAATTACGACAACGAAATTTTTGATGAATATTATCTCCTGGAACGTCAACGGCATCCGCGCAGTCGAGCGCAAAGGCGAACTGCAAAAGCTACTCGAGGATTATAATCCTGACGTGCTCTTGATCCAGGAAATCAAAGCCAAACCGGAGCAGCTTTCAAAGTTTCTCACTGAACATGAAGCGTATCATCAATTTTATCACCCCGCAGAAAAACCTGGCTACGCGGGCACGGGCATTTGGGTCAAGAAATCATACGGCTCATCAACTCATCAACCCACAAACTCAGCCCCTCAATTCTCATCTGGCATGCCAGAATTTCAAGACACGGAAGGCCGCATTGCACGCGTAGATCTAGGCGACTGGAGTATTTTCGGCGTGTATTTTCCCAATGGCGGCAAGTCCCCCGAAGCCTGGGACGACAAACTGGTCTTCTATGAAAAATTTTTGCAATACATGAATCAATTGCGCGATGAAGGCCGCCACGTCATCTGGGGCGGCGACGTCAACTGCGCCCATGAAGAAATCGATCTGGCCCGTCCTAAAGACAATCTGAAATCCATTGGGTTTCTTCCCGAAGAACGCGCCTGGGTCACCAAAGTCATCGAACACAACTGGCTGGATATTTTTCGCCATCTGAATCCCGAAGAAATCATCTATTCCTGGTGGCATGTCATCTCTCGGGCCCGCCTCCGCAACGTTGGCTGGCGGATCGATTATTTCTTTGTGGATCAAGCCCTTCTTCCCCAGGTCCAAGAAATAAAATATTTAAATGCCCAAATGGGATCGGATCATTGCCCGGTTCAGCTTGTGACGGTATAATCCTTCCGATGCGCATCCAGCCCCATCCGGCAGCTTTCTCTCTCATCGAACTCGTACTCGTGTCGGCGATTATTGCGATTGTGGCCAGCATGATCGCGCCGAATTTTTTCCAAACCCGCGACCAGTACGTCTTTCACGCCGAAGCCCAAACCCTCTTCGACACCCTCGCCGATGCCCGTGCCAATGCCATGGCCTCACGCGAATGCAAAAGTGGAGATGCCAGTGCCTGGTGGGGTATTTCGATCTCCCACACGCTCAATGCCAAACCGAGCTATACTCTTGAGTGTCAAAACACGGTACACTCCGACATTCAGTCCGAACAAACCTTTCCCGACGCCAGCATCAAAGACAATGCCATCCATCTGGCCTCCATCACCGACGCAACTCCGACTAATTTTTCAAACGCCACAACCCGCATCTTTTTTCTTTCTGAAAGTGGCCAAATGCGAATTTTTGATAATGCCATCAGCAAAGACACCGTCATCATCAACCTCCTCCACCCCAAATCCCAAAAAACGCACGCCATTTGCATGAACCGCTTTGCCGGCTTTCCCAAATTTGACGACTGCCCATGAGAAATTTCTTTCGCCTTCCTCGCAAGTCTCCGGGTGAAAGCCTGGCCGAAACCGTGATCGCGATCACGATTTTGTCGATTATCCTCGTCTCTATTTTTCAGCTTTTGGCCCGAGCGATCAAGGTCAACGAAAACTCCGAACTCCGCACCATCGCCCTCAACGTCGCCCGCGAAGGCATCGAAGGCGTCCGCAACATCCGCGACACCAACTGGCTCCGCTACTCCGGCGACCGCCGCAACAAATGGCTGTGTTTGGGGACCGATTGCTCAAGCAAAATTTTGGAAAATACGTATAAACTTAGCTATACACCCCCATACTATACGCTCACAGTAGGCAATAGTGAACCGCTTCATGCTGATTACAAAATCGGAACCTCTGACTTTTATCGTCAGCTAAAGCTCAAGCCCGAATCCGATGATGTATGTAACACCGCCCTTAACCCCTGTACCGAAAACCGCCTCAATGTCATATCCCGCGTTCAGTGGAAAGAAAACGATGCCACCCGCGAGGTTGTCCTCGAAACCTATCTCTATGATTTTTACGGCCGTAATAGCTACTAAATGAAACCCAAAAAAGCCGCCTTCACGCTCCTCGAACTCATCGTCGCCCTCGCGATTGCGAGCGTCTTTCTGACAGTGGCCTTTCGCACAGTGGGCCAAAGCTACACCGCCCAAAAACGCATCCTCGTCCAACAAAATTTTCACACCGAAACACGATTCCTCATGGACCGCATCGTCCAGACGGTCCGCAACAATACGATTGATTACGATCGCGCTTTCCTCGAGGTCGGTCCGGATACAACAGCCTGTACACACTTTGTGGCAGAACAAACCCAATCAGGTATAGGCAACCTTTCCAATAACAACGCAGATGCGGCTACCAATAGGGGGCATCGAAAAAGTCTCGGCTATTCCGAAATTTTCTACTGGATTTTCTCTGGAGGAGCCGCTGACATTACCCGCAACATGGGCGGATTGAAAGCGGATGGAAGCACTCCCGATCCCTGCTCGATCGCTTTCCACGGAACACTCGACACGCTGTATCTCATCAACGGCGACCGGAATGCTCGCAGCAAAATAACGCTCGATAGTGAAAGCATCACCCTCCAACAACAGCTCGGCGCCGATGCCAACAACAATGACACCCTCGAAGAATCCGAATGGAGTCACGACACAGACTGGACACAAGGGGCCTGTAAAATAGGAAGTTATTTCGTCCAAGGCGATCCAGATGAAAATATCTGTGAAAGCGTCCATGACGACCAGGCCATATCCCCACCACGACTAAAGATTACCAACCTCACCTTTGAGCCGGCGCCCACCCGAGATCCCTTTCTGGCCTTTGGAATCGAAGACGCGCAGGTCCATCCGCATGTGTTTATTTCTCTGACGGCCGAACTCCGTGACCACGCAGACTTCAGCTTTTCCGTCCCGCCGACAATCACCCTCCAAACCACAGCATCCTCCCGCGTCTTCGGCAACACTCGACAATAGTCACAAAGATAAGTATCTTAGGACCCGCATGATTGTCAGAATACCACCGTCTCCAACAGGGCATCTTCACCTTGGAACTGCTCGCACCGCTCTTTTTAACTATCTTTTTGCAAAAAAAAATAATGCAAAAATGATCTTCCGCTGGGAAGACACCGACAAAGAACGATCCGAAACCCAATACGAAACCGAAATCATAGAAGGCCTCAAATGGCTCGGTATGGACTTTGAAAATGACGCGACCATATCACGTCAAACCGACCATACCAACGCTCACAAAGACGCCCTTGCGAAGCTCTGGGAAGAGGACAAGATTTTCCCCTGCTTCATCACACCAGAAGAAATAGCCGAACAACGAACCGCAGCCCAAAAAGAAAAACGAAACTTCGTCTTCTGGTCGCCCTTTCGAGATACGTCACACGAAGAACTTCAGTCCAAAATAGAGACCGGAGACCGATACGTCTGGCGATTACGCGCTCCCAAAGATCAAGATCTTGTTTTCCAAGATTTGATTCATGGCGAAACGCGCGTCAACAGCGCCACGCTGGGGGACTTTGTGGTGGCGCGTGGAGACGGATCTGTACTGTATTTACTGGCCAATGCTATCGATGACCAGGTCGACGGCATCACCCACATTATCCGCGGCGATGACCATATTTCCAATACTCCCAAACAACTCCTTCTGTGGGAAGCGTTAGGCGCCCAAGCGCCTGAATACGCACACATCCCCCTCATCATGGACCTCGGCGGAAAAAAACTTTCTAAACGCAATGTCCAAGAAGGGACCTGTGTTCTAATTTCTGACTTTCAAAAAGCAGGATTTCTTCCTCATGCCGTCGTCAACGGACTCGCTTTCTTGGGCTGGAACCCCAAAACCACGGATGAATTTTTTGACATGCCCTCCCTCATCGATCAATTCTCCCTCGAAAAAGTAAACAACGCCGCCGCCAAATATGATTTTGAAAAAATGCGCTGGTTCAATGGCCTCTGGATCACGCGACTTCCCCTCGAAGAACTTATCCACACATACAATGAGTTTTTCAACACCGACTTGAATATCACCGAACATCAGGCCGCCCTTGAAGTCGCTCGAGAAAAAGCGAAAGATCTTCATGAACTGAAAGACGAACTGTCTTATTTTTTAGAAGCCCCTGTTTTAGATTCTGAAAAACTCACCAAAGAAAAATTCGATCTGGATTTAGAAAAAGCCAAAGCCATGATCGCCGAAGCTATTAATATGCTCGAAAATATTCCAGAAGATAAATTTACCGCTGAAAACATAAAAGAAGCAAGTATCCAAAAAATTGAAGACTTAGACGTAAAGAACGGGTTCTTTTTATGGCCTTTCCGAGTGGCTCTGTCAGGAAGAGAGCGATCAGCCCCCCCTTTTGATATCGCACAGGCTATTGGAAAAAACAAAGCCATTGAACGACTCAAAAGAGCTCTTTAGACGACTCTTTTATTTGAACCGCTTTCTTCGCGCTGCCTCAGGGATCACCTTCTTTACCGAAGACTTGGTTTGTTGTTTCGTTGTTGGTCTTACCGGCGCGGCCTTATAGCCTTTCCGTCGTGGAGCCGTCACTTCTTTTTTCGTTCCAAAATTTTTCTGCCCCGATGCTTTTCCTGAGTCTTTTCTTTCGACCGCATCAAACGACTTCCGTCGCTTCACCTGACTGGCCTGGAGCGCTTTCCCGGCTTCAAGCACTCTTCGGTCCGGACCAAAGGTAGGATCCACCTTTGTCTCTCGGGTCGGTTCATACGCCTGGGCGGAAAGGTCCACACTCGTCGGCTCAAAATCCCTCGTCTTGAGCACCACTGGCTTACGTGCCCGCACCTTTTGAACATCATATTTTTTAAGATCCCGAATCACATTCGTTCTATCCTTCCTCCGAACATTTTTACCCTTATCGACATCGTACTTAATCGCAGCCCTTGTACTTGTTTTGTCATGCCTCATGCGACCCGGATCTGCCACCTGCGTCTGAATACGTGCCATAGAAGCATCTTTAAGCTTCTGCCGCGAAGCACGCGTAATGATATAACGATCGACATCCGAAACACGACTCAATCGCTGCGGACCATAGGCGCCTTTGTCGTCGTCTTTTTCCTCTTTTTCTTCCTGTCGGAAATAATTCAACACATCCTGGTAATAACTATCGACATCCGTTTCGGAAATCGTTTTCTGGCGATTTTGGTAGGCCTGAGAAAACCAGGCCGCCCAATTCCCACGGGTAATAGACATCTCGGGCCGAAAGCGATTCCGCACGAATCGAGAAGTCCGGAACCATCCGGCACTCTTGGTAGCCACCAAAACCGGGGCCATCATTTCTCTCGAGGCAATGTCCTCAAAAGAGGTTCTCCGCGACTCATCATCAATGTCCAGTGGGAAGATCATAAGCAGCATCCGCAGGGCCTGATCTCTTGTCGGCGCCACGGTAACATCAATGTCCGTACTAATAATTCCATTCTTCAGCGCCGTATAAAAAATACGACTTTCATAATTTCTTCCCAATGACACCCCAGGGATCCTCCCCATCTGCGTCGCCCGTAAGTCTTCAATCTCTTCAACCCCAATACATTCTCCCTTCAGGGTGCTCAACAAAAACTCGCTCCATCCCAAAGGACGATCTAAATGAAATCGACGATCCTCATCTGGATGAAGGACTCCTAAAGAATACACCTGCATAACATCCTCATATTCAGGCGTTCCCGCCTTAACATCGATAAAGTTTCCGACTTTCGTCGAAGGCTTCATGCAGTTTTGAACATTTTGTCCGCGCTCAGCTCCCGACTTTTTTTGCGACATAAAGGAGTTCAACTGTCGGTCAAAGTGTCGCAAGCGCGCATACTTATTCCGATTATCCTTAAATCGATCCGTGGAAATACGTCCGCCGTGTCCATAGCCCATAAAGCGACCCGTGTCATCAAAAATAGGCCCGGCCGCAATTCCTTTGTTAAGCTCTATCACCTGTGCCATGGATTCTTCGTACGTCATACTCGGCACCCAATCACTATCCTTAAATTCACCTCTTTTCATGCCCGCCCAGCGCAAGGTCTTCGCTTTTCCGCTCCCCGAAGTCGCCGGCACTTCCTCTTCTTCTGAAACCACAACCGCCGTCATCTCAACGGAAAGAGCGACGTCACCGGTTGCCACTGCCTGCGAAACAGTTACTGTCTGATAACCACTCAAGGAAAAGCTTCCTGAATAAGTGTCACTAATAGGAACTGAAACCGTATACGTTCCATTCGCCGCCGTTGTGGCAGAATAAGTAGCGTCATCCGTTCCCGTGAAAACAACCGACACGCCTTCAAGCGCCACACTGCCCTTTCCCGTGAGGCTCCCGGTAATGTTTGCACGTCCAGTATCGATAAATCCCGAAAGTGTAAAGAGTGTGTCCGGCTCTGAAACTTTCGTGGACACATTCACCCCAACATACGCCGTGGCATGAACCGTATTCAAACCATTAATCAATCCACTCGTAACATTACACGTCCAAGGTGCCATGTTTGTAGGAGCTAAGTCAGAAGCTCCGTCCTCGGTAGAAGATTCGTCCGTCAGTCCATCAAAGATCGTCAACTGCGTCACTCCATCACTGGTTGCCAGGTAACAATTTGTTTCATTCGGATCACAGGCCACTTCGGTCACCGCACTTGAAGTTCCTTGAATCGTATTCTTCGCCCCCGCCAAGAACCATTTGTTCGTCACATTATAGATATGTTCAATCTGCTCCGCCGAATAAGCTTCTTCGACAATAAAAGGTAATCCCACCGATCCATCCAAATACTGTTCATCAGCCAGTACATCCAATCCGATCTGAAGCGCTTCTCCACTATCAATAAGATTTCCCGTAACCCCTGAAACGGTATTTACCAGCTCCCCATTGTGATACATCTTAAGACTCGCCCCGTCATACGTTCCTACGATAAACTCCCAAGTATCAACCGACGGCTCTAAAGATCTCTCATTCTCCCCTGATCCAATGCTTTCAGGAACGGAAACCGCCTTTAGAATTTTTGTTGTTCCTCCGTCTGTCGTTGTCTGAACTCCAAAGAAATAAGGATCCTCTTCTACTCCATAAGTAAAAAATTCATCTCCCGCTGAAATCCAATAATCCCGTGTTTCGCGAGTGGTCCCATGAGAAAGCACACTTTGGGTTTCTGCCGTTCCCCCAAGCGTCCCACGTTTTACCCAGAGCCCAACCGTCAACTGATCAGTCTGAACATTAAAAGAAGCATCACTTAATGAAAAATGTCCCGTCGGAACTTTATCTCTATCAAGAACCAATCCCGTCAATTCGGCCCCGGTTGCCACAACACCCGTTGTCGCACTGTTTTGAGCGATTAGATCATTGCCCACCCCGCTCCGATCCGTAATCCCATCGGCCCAATGCCCTAAGACATTCGTCCCCGTTAAAGGCACTGTCGCATAGTCTTTCGTAATATATCGATACGAAAGCTCCATCGTTACGCCATCTGTATGATCCAAGTTTTCTGCAATCTCAGTCGCCCCCTGAGCATGTCCAATCACCGGACCGTCTACCCACGATGGAGCCGGTGCACTTCCATCCGCACTCAAAGACAAAGTGTCATAAAGCCAGCTATCTCCAGCAATCACGTCCGACGCTTCCTTACTCAAGTACGCATTCGTCGCGGTTATAAATAAAAGCTTGTTCGACGCTGAAAAAGTAACCCCTGTCACCGTCGGCACGGCCGTCTCTCCATAAGAAGAATCCGCAGTAATATCAACAAGAGTAACCCCCGAAGCCGTTGCCACTGCCAAGTAATCACTACCTCCAATCTGTTTAAAATCAAGATCATTAACTACGTTCACAGGGAGATGTGTCGAAGCCACATCATAGCTTCCAGAAAAAGCCGATCCACTAGAAAAATCATAAATCAAAACCCCACTGGCTGAGGTTCCGGCATAAATTACTCCCTCTCCAGCAGCAAGGCTTACAATATTAGTAAGCGCTATCTTTTTCCAAAAGGTCCTCGCATCGGCATCAAAAATATTAATCCCCGTCGCCGTCGCGATAACAAGCGCTCTTTCTGGAAAGGCGCTTTCTCCACAATCAGTCGAGGCCCCCTCATAAAGACACTCGGCTTCCTCGTAATCGTCCTTATCTACTAATTCTACATACCAGTCTGCCGTATCACTGGTTCTCCATGCCTCATCATCAAGCGTATCCTTTTCCGTATCGTAATAAATCTCATCAACAATCGCTCCGTGTAAAAGCGTCGTCCCATCTATAACGACATCCGTCGTTGAAAAAGACAACCCGTTACCGGCTACATCGGCCACACAAAGCTGCGTATCACTCAAGTCCACCTCTCTAAAAACTCGAACCTGAGTGCCAACCTCTCCCAACCCTGAAATATTCAAACTTCCATTGCCTTCCGCTTCCACCGTCGCATTTTGTTCTGGCGACGTAATAATAGGGTTTTCGATAATAGATCGTGGGTGGTTGTCAACAGAATCTTCAAGGCCATCGCTGTCAAAATCATCCGCTCCTGCAAAATGGATAACGCCTCCTGTAAACACAAAAATCCCCAAGAGGGCCACTAGAACAGCTTTCTTGTGAGTTTTATAGATATTGTAGAGGGCTCTCATCGTCACAAAGTATAGAGCAAAAAATAGAAATATACCAAATAAGAGCCCTCTGTTTTGAAAAGTTTTCAAACCAAAAGTTTGACAGCACTTTTTATTTACCGAGAATAAGAGAGCTTAATCTTATTTGCATATGAATAAACGATTTTTTGGTCTCACGCTCGCTGGAGTTGTTCTTGGGGGAATTCTTTATTTCTCTGGAGCCGTTAATCTTTCTGCCTCATTGTTCGAAGGAGGCGGTTCTCAGGACTTCGTGCTTTTAGAAACAGACATGGGAGATATCAAAATTCAACTTCATCACAACGAAGCACCGAAGCTTGCTCAAAACTTTGTAGCCCTAGCAAAAGAAGGGAAATATCACCGAACACCTTTTCATCGGGTAATTAATGGATTTATGGTCCAAGGTGGAGATTACGAAAATATGGATGGAACGGGTGGACAGGCTTACGAAGGAGGTTCTCTTGAAGACGAATTCTCACAAAACCTATCCCACGTCCGAGGCGCTGTTTCTATGGCAAACCGAGGGCCGAATACAAACGCTTCTCAGTTCTTCATCGTTCATGAAGACGCAACGTTCCTTGATGGACGACATTCTATTATTGGGCAGGTTGTTTCTGGAATGGCGGTGGTTGATAAAATAGCATCCATGAAAACAGACATCAGCGATCGTCCTTTAAAAGAAATTTTCATCAAAAAGGCGACACCTCTTTCTGAATAAAGTTTTTTCTTTGTAACAAAGCCCGTTCTGGGCCGTTCTATCTTCTTGCAAAAAGATGACTTTTCACGACTTAGAAAAAGCTTTACGAGATTTCTTCCGAACGGCGACCACAAGGTCTCCCCGGACGGCCTATAAAAACTCGCTTAAAACCCTTCTCCATGAAGAGTTTCAGCGGGCACAAAAAGAACGCGTTCCCTTTCTTTTCTGGAGAAGGCTTTTTTCTCGCACATCATCATTAGGATTCGTGTCAGTAATAGCGCTTACTTTTCTTAATATATTCCCGGCAGGAGAAGGCGACACCATAGCGGGTCAGATCACTCCACAAGGGGGGCTTGTTGAAATAATGAGAGAAGGTAGTGTTTTTGTTTTAGAAGGAAGTCTTTCTTTAAAACCTGGAGACTGTGTTCGTATTGGAAATCGATCAGAAGCAGAGATTACACTCGGACATCTTACTTCTATTGCCAAGGATCGTACCACAGTTTGTGTACAAGACGAGGGAGGTCTTTTTCTCGAACAAGGAGTTCTTCATAATAAAGGAACGGGGGAGGTTATGGCAAAAAGAGGGGTTTCACGAGGAGATAAAAACACACACTTTATTGTTATTGTGAGTGACAGTGGTGAAATGAAAACCATTGTTCAAAAAAATAATCTCAGTGTTTTTGATTCTCAGCTTCGTCGAACACAGCTTTCCGCAGGAGAAGAAATCTCTCTTCGAACAGACACTGCATTAGAGGATGTTCTGGCTCCAAAAGACCTCGCACTTTCTGATTCACAACTAGAGGCTCTTGCTTCAAAGTTAATTATAACCCGAACAAAAGCACTGGCTTCCATGGAAGCCTTTCTTCAACAAAATGCATCAAAGGGAATGAGAGATTTAATTTCGGCAGAAAAATCATTTAGATCTCTAACACAGGTTCTTGATAGTGCTCGAGACCTTACTATTATAAAAAGAAGACACCTTCGTTTTACGACTCTTTCTGAGGTTTATGATCAACTTTCAGATCGAACAAAAGATGTTGAGCTATTACAAGAAACACAGGCCATAGAAACGCTTCTAACACTCCTTCGTCGAAATAGAACCTCTCTCGGGTTCTCCTATCCACAAACACAGGTTCAAACCTTTAATCGATATGTTTTATTGGAACAACTTTTTTCATTGTCACAGAAAGAAGTACAAAAAGAACTTCATGTTTTACAAAAAAAATATATCCACAATTTCTTACGAAAAGTGACAAATTCTCCGTTGAAAACTCTGCAGATTTCAACACTTCAAAAAGAACTCTCAAAATTACCAAAAAATCACTATGCGACGCGTTTCCAGGAAGTATTACAAAAAGAGCTTCCTTATGATTTAGTGGATCAAATAGGGCCAAATGGGATATTTCAGTCCTTTTAAGAGTTTGATTTATATCACACCGAGTAGGCTTGTTTCTTAACAAGACTTTTCAAAAACTTTTGCACCGTTTTTTATCTTTTTCAAGAACTTTTTTTGTCCGCTCCATTTAGCCCTTAAGACTGCTTATAAAGATGAACCTATTTTTTAATAAAAAGACGGGAGGCTTTTGAAAAAATATTTTCAAAAAATATTCCCCATTCCTTAAAGGTCTTAACAAAGAGCTCTTATAAGTTTCACACTTCTTTTCACTGCGATTAACTAGTTATTAATATTATAAATATTTAAAAACACAGAACAGCAAAGCTAATAACAAAAGATGTTTATAATAAATCATTAGAAAAAAGCTTGACCAAATAGCTTTATTACCTACACTCGACAGGCTCTGAAGACATTCAGGAGTCTTATATTTTTTTAATCCTCCGCTATGGACGACGGAAACAATCGCCTCAAGACCCTAAAAGATTTTAATGCGATAGCGGTCTCCATCGCTTCTCCGGAAGATATTTTATCGTGGTCACACGGAGAGGTCACGAAACCTGAAACGATTAATTATCGAACCCAGAAGCCCGAATTTGATGGGCTTTTTTGTCAGCGCATATTTGGTCCCGTAAAAAATTGGGAATGTGCCTGTGGGAAATATAAAAGAATTCGCTACAAAGGAATTGTTTGTGAAAAATGTGGTGTTGAAGTTATTCGTTCTACGGTACGAAGAGAACGAATGGGACATATTAAACTTGCTGTTCCAGTAGCTCACACTTGGTTTCTTCGATCAACTCCTTCTAAATTAGGACTTTTATTTGATCTTCCGGTAAAAAAATTAGAACAAGTTGTTTATTTTGCTTCTTATATCGTGGTTGATGTCGATAAAAGTGCAAAAGAAGAATCAATGCTTGAACTCGAAGCGGAATATAAAAAAGTTCTACAGGTTTTGAAAGATGAAAATTCAGAAGCACTGAAGGCTGCAAAAACAGCTTTGAAAAAAGGTGATATGAGTGAGGCAGAACAACTAGCACTTGAAGAAGAACTAGTGAAAAAAGTAGAGCAGGTGAATGAAAACTTTAAAATAGCGAGAGACGAACTTAAATCACTTGAAGTGGGACAGGTCTTAACAGAGACGCTTTATCGAAACATTTCCATGAAATTTGGACATGTTTTTCGAGCGGGAATCGGAGCCGACGCCCTTCGTGAGATTATCCAGAAAATAAATCTCGAAAAATTTATAGAACAATTAAAAGAAGATTATAAAAACTCTTCCGGACAAAAGCAGAAAAAAATTGTAAAAAGATTGCGTTTAGCAGGATCTCTTTTGAGAAGCTGTATTAAGCCTGAATGGATGATCTTAAACGTCATTCCTGTTATTCCACCCGACTTGCGACCAATGGTCCAGTTGGACGGAGGACGCTTTGCTACGTCAGACCTAAATGATCTTTATCGACGAGTTATTAACAGAAACGCGCGTCTAAAAAAACTTATTCAGCTCGGAGCGCCAGAAATTATCTGTCGAAATGAAAAACGAATGTTGCAGGAAGCGGTCGATATTCTTATTGCAAACTCCGTTCGAAATTCTCGAGCAGGAATGAACTATGTTCAAAAACGAAAACTCAAATCGTTGTCGGATATGCTGAAGGGGAAACAGGGTCGATTTCGACAAAACCTTTTGGGAAAACGTGTCGATTACTCTGGACGTTCGGTTATCGTGGTAGGTCCTCAGCTTAAACTTTATGAATGTGGACTTCCAAAATATATAACACTCGAACTTTTTAAGCCTTTTGTTATTTCAAAATTGCTTGAGCTTGAAGTGGCTTATAACGTGAAAAGCGCAGAAAAAATCATTAAATCCAAGGAAAAAATTGTATGGGATATTTTGGATGAAATTATTGAGGGAAAATATGTGTTGTTAAACCGAGCGCCTACACTTCATCGACTAGGAATTCAGGCTTTTCAGCCAAGATTAGTAGAAGGAAAGGCTATTCAGTTGCACCCACTTGTTTGTGCGGCCTTTAACGCCGATTTCGATGGAGACCAAATGGCCGTCCATCTTCCACTTTCAAAAAAAGCTCAATACGAGGCGCGTGAGATTATGTGTTCGGCAAAAAACCTTCTTAAACCTTCTTCCGGAGATCCGGTTATTAATCCTTCTCAGGATATGGTTTTGGGATGTTACTTTTTGACACAACAATTCGAAGGAAAATTAGGAGAAGGAAGGGTATTCCCTACGGCAGAGAGTGCAAAGTTAGCCTATGAAAGTGAAAATATACACCTTCAGGCTATTATCAAAGTGCGTGTTAATGGAGAAATTTTAGAAACGACTATTGGACGTATTATTTTCAACGAAGTTATTCCTGATGAATTGGGATATCAAAATAATTCTTTTGGGAAAAAAGAACTTTCTAACATCTTAGCCGTATCTCACACAAAGCTTGGTGTTGCTATTACGGCAAAACTTGCCGATGACATCAAAGACCTTGGATTTCTCTATGCAACCCATTCAGGAATTTCAATTTCAGCCTTTGATCTCAAAACCCCGCCCAACAAAAAAGTCATTATCAGCAAGGCTAATGATATTGTGGCAAACATTCAAAATCTTTATTGGACGGGACTTATTACGGACGAAGAGCGCTACAACCACACCATTAAACTTTGGGGGAAAGTGAAAGCCGATATTTTGGAAGAAATGGTACAACAGTATGACCGACAGAATGATATTTTTTATCAAATTGATTCTGGAGCACGTGGAAACTGGGGACAGATTACACAGCTTGCGGGAATGAAGGGGTTGGTGGCCAGTCCATCGGGGAAAACAATTGAACTTCCGATTCGATCAAACCTTATGGAAGGATTTACGATTCTTGAATACTTTATCGCAACGCATGGTGGACGTAAGGGTAAATCCGATACGGCGCTTAAGACGGCTGAGGCAGGATACCTAACGCGACGTCTCGTTGATTCGGTCCAGGATGTTGTGGTACGAGATGAGGATTGTAAAACAAAACACTTTAAAACACTTACACGAGAAAACTCAGAAGCCCTAGGCCTTGATTTTGAGAAGAGAATCTTGGGACGTGTTTTGGCACAACCTATGAAAAAAGGAGAAAAGACTATTTTAAAAGCAGGTACTCTTATCGATGAACACGGTATTGAAGTGGTTCGAGACGAACAAATAACAGAGGTTTGTGTTCGATCGGTTATGTTCTGTAAAACAGAAGGCGGTGTTTGCCAAAAGTGTTATGGATACGACCTAGGGAACCACAAATCGGTAAAAATCGGAACACCGGTAGGAATTATTGCCGCGCAGTCTATTGGAGAACCAGGAACACAGTTGACCATGAGAACCTTCCATATGGGAGGGGTGGCTTCAGAGGAAGCATCTATTACTCAGGGATTGGCTCGTGTGGAAGAACTTTTTGAGGCACGATCTCCAAGCTCACCAGCGGTGATTTCTGAAATTTCAGGTTTTGCGAAAGTGAAAAAAGGAAAAAATGATACAAAAATTACCATTGCGGCGAACAAAGCCGAAGAAGACGTGCACCACTTGGGACTTAACTTTGAACCTGATGTAAAAAAAGGCGATGTAATTCGAGAAAAACAAATCATTGCTCGTTCAACGGAAACAAAGAGTACGATCAAGTCTCGATGCGCAGGAAAAGTTTTGGAAGTAAACACAGATCATGTGACGATTCTTCAGGATGAGGCACAGGTGAAAGTTTACACCATTCCTCCGCGAATGACGCTTCGAATACAAAATAAAGTGGAGGTTAAAAAAGGACAACCCCTTACTATCGGGCACCTCGATCCTCGTGTTTTGATGGAACTGACGTCGGTAGAATCGGTTCAAGAGTATATCCTAGAAGACGTTCAGGGAATTTATGCTTCACAGGGACAGCATATCAACGAGAAGCATATTGAAGTGATTGTGAAACAAATGGTATCAAAAGTCAGAATTCTCGAACCAGGAGATTCTGGATGGCTCTCAGGAGAGGTGAAGAACATTGTTTCTTTCACTTTGATGAACGAATACCTTAAGAAAAAGAAAAAACGGAGAGTGTCAGGAGAACGTCTCTTGTTGGGATTGACGAGAATCGCCCTCTGGACGGATTCATGGCTTTCAGCTGCTTCCTTTCAGGAAACAATCCGTGTGTTGGTTGACGCCGCTGTTAGTCGGCGCATAGATACGCTTGACGGACTCAAAGAAAACGTTATTATCGGCCGGCTCATTCCGGCGGGAGAGGGCTACGAAGCCTCTCTAGCACAGCGCGCACTTACCGGACTTAAGACACCAGAAATCTACGAAGAATCAAAATAAATCCTTTATTTTTATGCCAACTATTAATCAGCTCGTTCGAAAATCACGAAAAAAGAAAGTCGTGAAATCAAAGTCTCCCGCTTTGGGAACCATCTTTAATACGCTCAAGAACAAAAGAGCGAAGCATCCATCTCCTCAGAAGCGAGGTGTTTGTATCAAGGTGACGACCATGACTCCAAAAAAGCCAAACTCCGCGTTGCGAAAAATTGCGCGTGTGCGATTGACGAATGGAGAAGAGGTAAATGCTTACATTATGGGAGAAGGACACAACCTTCAAGAACATTCCGTAGTATTGCTTCGAGGTGGACGAGTGAAAGATTTGATTGGAGTGCGTTATCACATTGTCAGGGGGACACTTGATACGCAAGGAGTAACTGATCGAAGACAGGCTCGTTCTCGTTATGGAACAAAACGACCTAAATCTAGCTAATAATTAATGCCCTCTATGACCGAAGATAAGACCGCAACGACGAAGAAAGCTGCCCCAAAAGCCGAAGCAAAAGATGCAAAGGCTCCTAAAAAGGCAAAATTCAACACTCCATTTTCATTGGTAGACCCGCTTCAGAGCAAGGTCGTAAACTGTATTATGAAATGTGGGAAAAAGACTATTGCACAGCGAATTTTGAAAGATTCATTTGCAGAAATCTTTCGTCGAGGAGAGCAAGATGTTCAAAAAACCTTTGAAAAAGCGATTAAAAATGCAACCCCAACCATCGAGGTTCGTCCTCGACGTATCGGAGGATCGGTCTATCAGGTACCAACGGAAGTAACGGCGAAACGTCAGCAAACACTCGCTATTCGATGGATTCTTGACGCGGCTCGTAAAAAATCAGGACAGCCTATGGCGAAGCGATTGGCTTCAGAGCTTCTTGATGCGGCAAACGAACGAGGAACGGCCTTCTCTAAACGAGAAGAAATGCACCGAATGGCACAGTCTAACAAGGCTTTTGCTCACTTGGCACGTTACTAGTTAGCAATTATTTGGTATCTTTTGTGTCACTATTAATTTGGCAGAAGCAGATCATACCAAGCCAGATAGAAAAGACCGTGACAAGAACTGCACCGACCACCCCACCACACAAAGAAAGGATGGGGAATTTTTTTCCTACAAGATCAATAAAGGTTACGAGGATATTGTTCCAAGCAAGAGCAATGATCATACCAACAAATCCACTCACAACACCCAATATAAAAGATTGAGCTTTTTCAGTTTTAGCCTGGAGAAAGAAGAATTTTTTCATGAAAAAAAATAAGGGATCAAAGTATAAGAAGAACCTCCAGTATAGACAACTCTTTTTATCTGTTTTTTTATGAGGGTCGGCCAAAATACGTAAAGGCTTCTTCGACCAAATATACATTTTTTAAGCCGGATTTTATTATACAATCCCAACAACTTTCACAGCACCACCAGTGTCCCCAGAGATAAAGATCGGCTTCTGCTATTTTTTCTTGGGAATGTCTTGTTTGAGCATCTGCAATGGCCGCTTGTTCGGCATGATTTTTGGGAGAACAGCCTTTGCAGAGTTCATAGCCTTCACCGGTAGGGATGTTTAATTCTTTACGACGACATCCATGGTCCTCGTGGTAGTGTGAAACATTGGCTCCTCGGCCCAAAACTTCGTTCTCACGAACAATAACCGCCCCCGTGGGGTGTAGGTGATCAGAAGAGTGTTCTTCGGCATACAGGCGAGCCTCCTGTAAAAAAGCATGATCGGCTTCTACGTACAAAATTTCACGGCCTTCAGGTAAGTAGGGAATCTTCATGCGTCACCACCATAAGGATATTTTTTCAGCGCCGAAAAGTCTCCTGCACGAATTGCGGAAACTTCGCTTTCAGCATCTTGTTTACTGCTGAGTTCTTCCGCCCCAGCATTATTATATTTTGCCTCTATTTTCCCATGTCGCAGTGCATCAGTACTCTCAAGCCCTTGTGTGAGAAGTTGAAAAACAATCTGGCAGATACGCTCCCCTGGATAAATGCGAATAACCTGTGACTGTGTTTTATTTAAAATCGGAATCATTAAGTGTCCGGAATAGTGCGCGTCAACAATCCCGGTCATATCAACAGACAGCCCACGTCTATTCACCGAGCTTCTTGGATAAAGGACCCCCATGAGATCGGGCGCATTGAGGGCTACCTTTTCCAGCGTAGAAGCAATGACAGACTCTCCCGGGGCCAGTTCAAAAAACTGACCGGGTTTTAATTCTATCTGTTCATAATTATCTCCCGCTGACTGCGTCAAATCAACATTCAAGACCTCTCTTCCTTTATCTGTAAGTTTCCAAATCTTAGGAATATAAAAAGTCGTTCCCAGGCGCAAATCTACGGCATGCGGCTGATTTTGATAGTCATCTAAGTTGGGAGAGAAGGAAAGTTCTCCCTTTTGTAGGCGGTGAAGAATATCGTGACGAGTGAGGATCATGCGCGAAAACAGATTAGTTTTTTGTCTCTCTTTAGGCAACCTTGTATCGCACCCAGAGGGAGTTTTCTCCCAGCGGACCCGTTTCAATAAGTTCAAGATTCATTTCAATAGTTGATTCAAAAAGCCCTAATCCCTGACCAAAGATGATCGGCGCGATGGTGACGAGTATTTCATCAATAAGCTTGGCCTCGGCAAAAAGCGTATTAATCTGCATGCCGCCGGCCAAGATCACTTCTTCAAAGCCTTCTTGTTCTAAATTTTTTAAAATTTTCTCAGGCGTATCAGACGTAAAAATAAGATTTTCAGAAGAAACGCGCGTTTCTGGGGTGCGTGTTAAGACTATGTTTTTGCGCCCCGGTAGCGGCCGACCGATAGTATCAAATGTTTTTGATCCCATGATCAAGACCCCCGCCTCTTTCGTCTTCTCAACAAAAAGCTTTTTGTCCGCCTTTTCACTCCAATCAGCTAAATGATCCGCATCTTTACCGATGCGTCCATCCAGCGTCAAGGCCATTAGGAGTGTTACTTTCATGGGGACTGAGTATCTCCAAGAACCACCTCTTCGTCAACCACGGGCTATTTTATCCGCCCACTTTGTGCATCCCTGCCACCTCTGCCATCCCAGGCGATTAGACCCGGGACCCAGTCGCATAACATTCCTCCCGTTCTACTGCAATCTTTACCTCCCGCAGCAGCTTCTCAAACGCCTCGATCAAGATGACCGGGATCTTTTCCCGCCATTCTTCATACATCGGCAGGAAGTATTTTTTCATGTGTCTTATTTTTTTCTGTCGGCGCTCAAGATTCAATCCGTAAAGCGTCTGTAAATTATCCAGCTGGTCATTCAATTTAATCACTAATATTTCCGGATACTTCCGCGCCCCCTGCGCGATCTTGTCCGCGTAGTGCTGCGCTCGTTCGCCGTTTTCTCCGAAATAAGCCTTGTCATCTTTGGATAAAAAGTACACCATCAGAGCGATATCCGTGCCGAACTTGGCCTCTATCTCTCCATACGAAACAGGGGTGTCCTCCGCTAGATCGTGGAGCACACCCACCGTTAAGATCTCCTCGCTCATCCCCAGTCCTTCCAGGTTCTCCATGATCCTCAGAGGATGAGCGATAAAATCTTCTCCGGTTTCGCGTTTTTGGTGATGGTGGTGTTTCGCGGCAAAGGCGATGGCTTGATGGAGGATCATGGGTTTTGATTAAATCTAACTTTAATCCTCCACAATTTTTTTGTTTTGGCAAAGTCTTTGTGTGTACGCACGCCTAACAGTCCCCTTTCCCATTTCTCGATTTAATGGCTTGAATAAGGCCTATTTCTGGGAAATCCTGTTTCCCACTTTTAAAAAAACTTGCAAAATAAAATAATTTTGATACAGTTCAAGTTACTCTCAATTTTGTTTCCTTCAATGGTCGAACAAACACTCCGTGATCTGGGCCTGAATCCCAACGAAGTAAAAATCTATCTTTCGTTACTGCCCCTCGAAAAATCCCCGGCTTCCACGCTGGGCTATCGAACCAAACTCGAACGCACGACCGCGCGTTATACGTGTCGGCAATTGGTCAAAAAAGGCGTCATCGCCGAGATGCGATCGGGAAACACCTTCTACTACCGCGCCGAATCCCCCGACAAACTCCTTTATCTCCTCGAATCGGAGAAGAAAGAACTCCAAGAAAAAGAAGCCCAAACCCAGCGGATTATGGGGATGCTCAAGGGGATGGCGAATCCGAAGACGGTGTTGCCGAAGGTGCAATTTCATGAAGGCCTCGAAGGACTAAAACACGTCTATGAAGACACGTTAAAAGAAGGGAAGACCATTTATGCTTTTGAAAATGTAGAAGAAATGGCACCGGCTGCGGCTGAATTTATTTTAAAAAATTATGTTCCACGTCGGACTGAAGCTGAAATTTTTGCGTATGTCATCACCCCAAAAAATAAAACTAATAAAGATTTTCGAAATGAAGATAAAAAATGTTGCCGAGAGACTAAGTTTCTCCCTTCAGAACTCTTTCCAGCTGAAATTGAAATAAATATTTACGGAGCAAAAATAGCATTCTTTTCATATACAGAAAAAGAGATGTTTGGAGTAATTATCGAAAGTAAAAGTATCTCCAATACGCTAAAAGCTCTCTTTGATTTTTGTTGGCCTTTGGCGAAATAAAAACTATCCCTTAATAGCAAGATGTTGATAAAAATGTGCAGACCTACTAATACCTGGTTCTAAATCTGAAAAAGTTGCGACTCTCTCAAACTCAACTTGCTGCAAAAGACCTCCCACCTCAAGAACTGAAAAGGGATACATCTCTACCGCCACAGGTTCTCTGTTTTCCGTAAGCACATCTCCAACTTGACCACGTATCTCCTGAGCAGAATCTAGTTTTGGAATTCTTTTATAGTGAAAGGTGTACGTTCCACTTTCATTTACCTGCACCGGATAAGCCACGATTGTTTCCCCGCAATACATAGGAGATCCATTGCCACAAGAAGATGTATATTCAAGGGGTTTTCCCTTCGCCAATGTTTCTTCAACCCGTCTTTTAATCGGCATGTAGTTTCGCTCATCCAACACTAAAACACCGCCTTTTTTAAGAAGTCGTTTGAAATTATGAAGCGCTAAAAGTTGGTCTTCTCTTGTAAAGAGATACGTCAAAGAATTCCCCACACAAAGCAACATATCAAAACTTTCTTCTGGGAGATTTTCCGCTAAATTTTTCCATTTCAAATCTGTCACCGGGAGCACGAGATTTGAATCATCTAAATTCACCTGTAAAACATCTCTCAAAAAAGGATCTTCTTCATTCGCGGTGACATCACACCCCATTTGAGATAATCCAATGGCTTCCACTCCCGCTCCCGAACAAGTGTCAAGAACTCTTATCCCATATTGATCGACTAATCCTCTCCAAAAAGACTCCTCAATCTGCCAACGCTTTTGAGCATCAACAAACTCCGGCCAAAAATCCGCCCGAGCTTTTGCATGCTCTGGCTGATAATTAACGGAAGCACTGGAAAGCTGGGACATAAGGAGAAAAGTGGTGCGAACATATTTAAAATCAATGTTTTGTCAAGATCGCATGAGGAAAGGAGTCAGGTGTAGTCTATCAAGACTTCTGGCCGGTTCAAGGCTTGGCCTTGAACCACACGGTTTTTTGTGCGGTGGGGAAAAAATGGGGTCAGCCACCTTTTTCTGTAGGGGCGGATATTATCCGCCTTGTTTAACAAAAGGGCATATTGCAATGTGCCCGGTTTAAGGCTTCACAATCCCGCATCAGAACCATCTCCGTTAAAGCACAATGGCCATTCTTTTTAAAGCCGGCTGAGGATTATAGTGAGACTTAATCGCTTCGAAAACATCGTTGACCAAGCTTTCATCGCCTTCCTCCGCCCGATCAAAAGCATTGGGCGGACAGACGAATTTGATCGGCGTATGTGTGATGTCTCGATCAATAATTTCTTGAGCCTGTTCAAAATGAATGTCATAAATATGCGCATTCGAAATAGACACGGTTAAAATTCCCGGTTCAACGTTTAATTTCTGCGCTAAAAAATGTGCCTGCAGCGCAAAGCCCGAGACATCATGCGGGTTTCCTAATAACAGATCATTACTACGAATCATGAGATGTAAACACAGCCGTCCGCCGATAATCTGCACGGTAAATGTGTACGGACAGGGGACATTTTTCTTAGCGGTGCCTTCTCCTCCGAGTCCATCGTCACTCGGGTCCCACATCAGGACGACTCCGTGGCGAGAGGTTGGATCATTTTGAAGCATTGTGACCAGAGCACCGATCTGATCGCGCCCAAAGTGCTTGCGCCATCGGTAGCCATAGGCGGATTCCACACAGTTATTTTCTTCTGCAAAATCGTCCCAGATTTTGGTAAAACGTTGCAAAAAAGACAGGTTTTTATTCCCCATCAAAAACCACATCTGCTCGGCAATAAAGACTTTAAGCGGGATTTTGCGAAGCGCCAAAAGAGGAAATCCTTCCGCCAGATCAAAGCGCATTCCCATGCCAGGAATACTTCGGCATACATGCCCGGTACGTTGGTTTACTTCGTCCACGCCGTGATTCATAACGGCTTCCAAAAGGCCTTTGTATTGCACATCAAAGGCATTTTGTGGGGAGGACTGATCAAGCGACTGGTGCGCACGTTTCATCCATTTCTTTTTATCAGATTTCTGATTCTTCGCAAGTAAAAGCAAAATATGTCACGGCCTTATTTTTACCGAAGAGAGGACGTAATAAGACCATCACAAAGACAATCGACGATGTCATCAAAGTTTTCGTAAAATTCTTCGGTGTCTGCAGAACCTTGAAAGTGATGAGAGATGCTCTGAAGAGGGAACATGCGCTGAGACGCCTGTGCAACAATCGCCGCACAAAGTGCGCGTTGTTCGTTCAGATTAAGATTGATACTTGGCTTATCTAAAAAATCTGCTTCAGAAAGAGCCAGAATTTGAGGCGTTCGGATAGAACAAAATTCAAAAGCAATTCTTTTCCTTTTTTCATCTTTATCAAGGCGGAAAGAACAAGACTTAGGATCTTGTTTGCTGGAAAAAAATTCACCTCGGGATTTTGGACGAATCGGAACATGTTTGATACGAACTCGAGAGTCAGCTTTTCGATCATATTTCGGTCGGGCAAGGAGGGCGATATGCCCCGTCCCAAAGAAATGGTCGGAAAACTGTTGTATGGGAGTCTTAAAATCACGGCTAATATCGGTCCAGATATGCTTCATGTCATTAAGAAAGTCCATGATGTCATCAAGATTGATCGAGGCCGGAATGAAAGTGCTTGATCGTGTGGGGTTGGAGACACTCCCTTGAAGAGAGGGATCAATACTATTAAATTCCGGATTGAGGGTCCCAATCTCTTCGTGAAGGTCCCGGATCCGTGATCCTAACCTTTGTTTGCGAGAGAGGGGTGCATGGACCGCTCCAACATAAGAAAATGATTCTGATTTTTGCCCTTTTACGGCCAAACAACATCCCATATTAAGCGCTTCGGCGATCAAGCGTTCAACGTCTTGTTGCCAAGCAGAAAGAAAGCGCACACTCACTTCGTTCATCTCATGATTTGCGTCCAAGAGTTTTCTCCAGTCGTCAAAAAAAGAGGCTATGAGTTGTTGGGCCTCACAGGCATTTTCAAACATTCTTGGGAAGCGCGAAGGGAGAGGGTGTTTGTCAAAAAATGGATTTTCCGGGCGATAATGATGATCATAAATATGTTTAGCAAAAACAGTTGTGGCAGGATTTCTAGAAAAAAGGCCCTGCCAATCAGAAGTCTCTTCGGGATCAAGACGAAGTTCAATTTCCGTATCAGAAAGCTCATCATCCCATCCCATCCAGCCGAGGTCCTGAAGATAGTCCCGATAGGCCCCCAAAAGAGGGATTTCAGGTCCCGGTGTTTTGAGAGACCGAATGCGTCCCCAGAGATCTTTGAGGGCTTCCGCTGCTTCATCAGGCTCTTCAACAGCTCTGTCAACATTCTGTCTCAAAAGTTGAATACACTGCGTTATTTCTCCCACAGAAATGCGAGGTTTTTTTTGGGGATTATTTTTAGGCGCCTCAGAGAAATTTGAAGAAGCGTCTTTGTGAGCCGAGACAAGAGGGTTTTCGTCCATAATATAATAAAATCAGACATCTTATACTTAATTTAGGGGAAATGTCAATTGACACCGTTCATTAAAATTCGTACAACCAAGCAGCTTACTCATGACAAATTCTCCACTCTTTACCGGCGACGAAACCATAGGTGATATTTTGGAACAAATGCCAGAAGCTTCGGAAATTTTGATGGCGCACGGACTTTCTTGTGTCAGTTGCACGATCAATGGGATCGAAGGTTTAAAAGAAGGCGTCCTAGGACATGGCATGAGTGAAGAGGATTTCACACTGATCCTCGAAGATCTTAACGACGCAGCACAAGAATTTGGGACAGCCATTGGAATTCAAAACAAAAGACCACCTTTTTTAACGCTCAAGGCCGCCGACAAAGCGCGTGAATTTCAGGCTTCACAGAGCAAAGAGGGCCAGGGCATAAAAGTCGAAGTTTTACAGTCAGTAACTGGAGAGAAGTCTTATTTTATAGACTTTCAACAAAAACCAGACGAGGGCGATCGCATTGTCGGGACCGAAGGACTGACGCTTTTTGTTTCCCCCGAAAGTCACGGGCTTCTCCAGAACCATCAGATTGATTATGTGGTGACAGACGAAGGAGAAGGGTTTAAAATCGAAAAAGTATGAAGACGATTTTTTTGGCTTCCGGAAGAAGTTCTCGGATGGATCCGATCGGTGACAAAAACCTGCTTTCTTTTTGCGGTAAGCCGTTGATTATTCATCTTTTAGAACGCGCCCAGCAGGCCGGTCTTGAAAATTTCATTGTTGTAACGAATCAGGAAAACCAAGAATTAATAAAAAAAGCGCTCTCAGAAGCAGATTTTCAGGCTGAAATCACACTTCAACAAAACCTAGAAGAAGGCATGGCCGGCGGTGTATCTGATGGCTTAAAGCTCGTCGAGGACGACGAAAGCGTCATGATTCTGGGCGGCAATGATTGTGTCGAAGTCCGGGCCTATGAAGAAGTTTTGGCCGCGGCCCAGAATCATGATGGCGCCGTTTTAGCCCATAAAGTAGAACAATATTTCCCAGGAGGCTATCTGAATGTTGATGAACATCAACGCATTACCGGCATCACGGAAAAACCCGGCGAAGGCAACGAGCCTTCTGATTTGGTAAATGTTGTGGTGCATTGTATTCAGCAAGCCGGAGCGCTCAAAAAAGAATTGGATGAAATAAACAAATGCGATGATGGCTATGAGCAAGCACTCCAAAAACTTTTTGAGGCCAAAAATATTCAAGCCGTCGCTTATGATGGCGCGTGGCAGGCGATCAAATATCCCTGGCATGTGTTAGACATGATGAATCTTTTATTAGCAGAACAAGAAGCAAAAATATCACCCGAAGCAGAAATAGCCAAAACAGCCGTGCTCAAAGGCGAAAATATAGTCATAGAAGACGGCGCAAAAATATTTGACCATGCGGTCATTCAGTCGCCGTGCTATATCGGTAAAAATGCCATTGTCGGCAATAACGCACTGGTGAGAGAAAGTTGTCTGGGAGCGGGTTCTGGAGCGGGTTATAACACTGAAATTGCGAGAAGTTATGTCGCTGAAAACGTCACCACGCATATGGCCTATGTGGGAGATAGCATTGTCGATCGTGATGTAAATTTTGGCGCTTTTTCTTCCACGGCCAATCTCCGACTGGATCACAAGCCGGTCAAAGTGAGTATCAAAGACCAACGCATTTCTTCCCAACGTGAAAAACTCGGGGCCATTGTCGGAGCCGGCGCACAGATCGGTACGCATGCCATGCTGATGCCCGGCTGTAAAATTGCAGCCGGCGGATTGATTCAACCAGGCGCAATACACAAATGAAGCGTTCTCCCCTGTCAGGGGGAGATGCCCGAAGGGCAGAGGGGGTTACAAAATCCCCTCAAAAGCTCTTTCCAACGGACAGGCTTTTTCATCAAACGCCACGCGGCCATCGTGGAGGCGAATGACGCGGGGTTTCATGATATCAATCATAACGGGATTATGCGTCGCAAAGACGATCGTTATATTTTTTTCTCGATGAAGACGTTCAAAAAGCTGTGCGATCTCTCGAGAATTACGTGGATCAAGGTTCCCGGTGGGTTCATCGGCAATTAATATTTTCGGATCATGGATGAGCGCGCGGGCAATCGCTAGGCGCTGAGATTCTCCCCCGGAGAGACTCGACGGAAATTGATCAGCTTTGTCTTGAAGCCCGACAAGTTTTAAGAGTTCAGGGACTTTGCGAGACACTTGAGAGCTTTGACCACACACTTCAAGCGCAAACGCCACGTTTTCGGCGGCGGTTCGACGGGGCAAGAGTCGAAAATCTTGAAAGATGATTCCAATTTGCCGGCGAAAAGACTGTATGCTTTGGGCGGAAAGTTCTTCGAGTCGAAAGTCATCCAGTTTTAGCGACCCCAAGGTGGGTTTTTGTTCGCCGATAAGAAGACGAAAAACAGAGGATTTTCCCGCACCAGAAGATCCTAAAATCGCTACAACTTCTCCGGGTTTTACGGAAAAACTAATACGATCAAGTACTTTTCGATCATCGAGAATCAGCGAAACATTTTCGAGGGCCAGCATAGATCCATTATCACCGAATAATGAACAACGGGCAACTATTCCTCGTGCATTGACTTTCGGGAGTCCTTTTGTAGAATGAAATTGAGGAAACAATCTGTACAAGAAACAAAATTGAATCGACGCTTCCCTTGAAATCTTAGAAAATAGTGCAACAAATTGAGCCAAAACTTCAAGTATGACAGAGCTTAAAAAGACTTCAATCACTTTTCTGACTTCTCCACCAGGAGCGGTCTAAAAACTTATGGGAACGGCTTCAGTAAGATTTTTGTCAGCAGAACGATCCTCGTTCTCAGATTTTAACAACCCTTATTATGGACTCTTTACTGATAGGAATTGGTGCTGGAGGATTGACCATTGGTGCGCTGGTGGCATACTTCATCAACCGTCCGAAATCAAAAATCATCGAAGAAACTGCTCGTCGAGAAGCCGATCGGATTCTTAAAAATGCAGAGCTTGATGCCGAGCGCGCTTCAAGCGAAGGTCGAAAGCACATCGAACAATTGCGAGAAAATGTTCGACGCGAAGAAACACAGACGCGGGATCGTCTAGAAAAGATGCAGCAGCAATCGGACGAACGGACGGCAAAGCGAGAGGAATCACTCGAACAGAAGATCGAGAAAATGGAAAAAGCTCGTGAGGATTATGAAAAAGCGAAAGAAGCTTCTGATGAAAAGGCAAAATCTCTTTCCGCGACGCTTGAAGAGCAGAATGAAAAACTCGGAGAAATAGCCAAGATGTCGAAAGAGGATGCCCAACAAAAATTGTTGGATAATGTAGAAAAAGAAATTGCAGGACCGCTTAAAGATACCTATCGGCGAAGAGTAGAGCTCATGCGGCAAACAGCCGATGAAGAAGCGTCTAATATTCTTGTGCAGGCCTTACAGCGGTACGCAGCTCCGGTAACGGCAGAAAACACGGTAACCGTCGTCAAAATAGAATCCGATGATCTAAAAGGAAAAATTATTGGACGAGAAGGACGAAATATTAACGCCTTTGAGATGGTGACGGGCGTGGACATGATTATTGATGATACGCCGGGAACCGTTACGATTTCTTGTTATGACATGTTCCGTCGTTATGTTGCGAAGTTGGCGCTTGAGGAAATGCTCAAGGACGGACGTATTCACCCAACAAAGATTGAAGAGTCTGTGCTGAAAGCTCAACAAAGTGCCGACAAGCTTATTTTGGAGCTCGGACAAAAGGCTGCTCAGGAACTCGGAATTTCAGGATTACCCGACCAAGTTCTTAAGCTGGTGGGGCGACTACGATTCAGAACTTCTTATGGACAAAACGTCCTCAAGCACTCTATGGAAGTGGCATGGCTCGCTGAGGCGATTGCCGAACAGATCCCTGGAGCTGATCCCGAGGTTTGTAAAAAAGCAGGACTGGTTCATGACATGGGGAAAGCGGTATCTCATGAAGTGGAAGGGGGTCATGCGATTATCGGAAAAGAAATTTTGGAGAAATTTAATGTGGACCCACGGGTCGTGACGGCGATGAAGTCTCATCACGAAGACTTCCCGTATGAGTCTATCGAAGCTCGTATTTTGCAAGCTGCGGATGCTATTTCAGCCGCGCGACCAGGATCTCGTCGAGAAACCTTGGAAAAATATATCAAACGATTAAAAGAACTGGAAAACATTGCCAGCTCCTTCAAGGGCGTTCAAAAAGCCTTTGCTATTCAGGCTGGACGAGAAGTTCGTGTGTTTGCCAACGCCGAAGAGATGGATGACTTGGCAGCGGAAAAACTCTCCTTTGAGGTGGCACGTAAAATTGAAAAAGACTGTGAGTATCCCGGAGAAGTGCGGGTTGCGGTCTTCCGAGAACGACGGTTTGATAATGTTGCGAAGTAAGTTTATTCGCGGATCAACTTGTAGGGGCGCATCGTAATGCGCCCTTATTTGTATCTAAATTCCATTCTCCAAATATCACATCCTTCTTTGACCTTCGCCTGTTCCCAGTCGGAGCGAATACCAAACGGAGGGTCTTTGAAAAAAGAAACCTCAACCAATCCCGTCTCTTTTAGCATCTCAAGCGTCTCATCGAACAAAAACTGCTGATCGGTCTGAAATATAAATTCTGTTTTGCAGTCTAGAGACTCAGAAGCTTCTTTTAAAAATTTGGCATTCAAAAACCTTCGTTTTTTATGCTTTTCTTTAAACCAAGGATCCGGGAAGTTCATAAAAATTTTCTCGATTATGGCGCCTTGTTCCAGACAGGGAGTAAGAATGCTTTTAAAATTTCGCCCGGCATCACCATCAAAGACGACTATGTTTTCTTGGTCTTTAAATTTTTCGCGTAATTTATCGGCCAGAGGCACACGTATTTCAAATACCAAAAAATTTTTTTCAGGAAACTTTACTGCCAACGCTGCCGTAAACTCGCCTTTGCACGCCCCAACATCAATCATGATGTTTTTATCATTTCCAAAACCCTCAAAACTATGTTCTTTGAGAATTCCTAAGGGGTTTACGTGTGTTCGGATGCGTTTGGGCATGGTGTTTTTTTGGAAGCTTGACCAAGAAGGGAGTTTATACTAAAAGAATTGTAATATTTTGTACAGATGTCAGATTTAGAAAAACGTTACGAAGCGGCTCTTGCGCATGGAGCATTACAACTCGACAGAGAGCCAAAGAGAGATCTTGGATCAGGAGTTCGGCAATGGCTATTAGAAGCGATTTGTGAATTGGGAGTAAGCGTGGAAGGTCTTGAACATATACAAAAGGATCCAGCTATTTATGCCATCGTGGATCATCCTACGTTTATGGATGGACCCAGAGCGTATCACACGTTGTCACAGGCGCAAGATCTTCCCCTTTTGGGAGTGACGTGGGTAGAAAATTTTACACATAGACTTTCGGGGCCTATTCTTAAAGGACGGTCTCATGCACACCCTATTCAGAGAGAAAACATGGCCGCGCATGTGGAAAAAAAAGGTCGACAAGAGTGGATGCCGGTGGTCCAAAACGAAGCATTGATGGAAAGAGGGCGTCTTCTCAATCAAAGAACGATTGAATTTTTTAAATCCAGGATGGAGGCTGGCGAAGCATCACTCTTGCTTTCTCTGGTGCATACAAAATCAAGTGTAAACGATGCGATCCTTCCTTTCGCGAGAGATGTTCTGGAAGCCACAACCGAACCGATTGTGCCGATCAGTTTTCATCTCGATGCAAACAGTCGCGCGACGCGTATTTTAAAGCCCAGTATTACAAGGATTCATCAGCCGATAGAGGGGCGGGAACATTATGAACTAAAACTCCAGTCAGTGGCAGGAGATCGAGAGCGCATTCGGCCACTCAACCTCAATGAAGCAGAGCCGACGCATTTAGCAAGATATCAATTTGCAGCAGAATTTATTTCAGATCAGGATACCGTTTTGGATCTGCCCTGTGGGGTTGGATACGGAACTCAGGTGCTCGCAGAACGAGCCGGAAAAGTGACCGGAGTCGATATTTCAGAAAAGGCACTGGATCACGCACAGCGTCTTTTTGATCAAAAAAATATCGACTGGCATTGTGGTGACATGGAGACGCCTCATTTTGTAGAAAAGATCTCTGAGGAGGGAGCTGCCGATTTGATCGTAAGTTTTGAAGGGATTGAGCATATACAAAATCCAGATGATTTTTTACATAATTGCCGTGAAGCGTTATCAAAAAACGGAAAATTGCTGATCTCAACGCCCCGAAAGCCTCATGGTTCGCCTTTTCACATAACAGAATATTCAGAAGCTGAGTTCGAAAGACTTTTGGTTCAAAATGGATTTGAAATATTAGAAAAATACGGACAGGTGAAAACAGACATTGCTCCTATGCAAGAGTTCGGAAAACCAGAAGATTATTATAAATATAACTTTATTTTTCTGTGTGAGAGAGCGGTTGGGAAATAGTTTATTTGCAAAAAATACTTGCAATCAAAAATCTTTTTTCCTATGCTCATAATTATGTCTGCTCTTCAAATTCTTAACCCATTTTGAATCATGTCTACCCCTCAACAGCTCCCTTTTACACAAGCACAAGACGATGCAATTTATCAAGCGATTCGTGGCGAAGAAGAACGTCAGTCAGAAGGTTTGGAACTGATTCCTTCAGAAAATTACGTCTCAGCCGCGGTTCGTGAAGCCGGAGGATCCGTCTTTACTAACAAATATTCAGAAGGATATCCTGGGAAAAGATATTATGGAGGACAGCAGTTTACCGATCAAATAGAGCAAATCGCTATAGACCGGGCGTGTGAACTTTTTGATTGTAAATACGCCAACGTCCAGCCTTTGTCTGGCGCACCTATGAACGTCGCGGCTTACTTTGCGATGCTCGAACCCGGCGACACGGTGTTAGGAATGGACCTGAGTCACGGAGGACATCTCACGCACGGACATCCGGTCACGCATATCGCTAAAATCTTTAACTTTATCCGATACAAAATGGCGGATCCTGATACCGGGGCAATAGATTATGACCATCTGCGAGAAATGGCACTGGAGCATAAACCAAAACTTATTTTGGCAGGATTTTCTGCCTATTCGAGAGAGTTGGACTATAAAAAATTTGTCGACATTGCCAAAGAAGTCGGGGCACTTACGATGATGGATGCGGCGCATATTGCAGGGCTTATCGCCGGAAAAGCGGCTAAAAATCCATTCGATTATGGATTCGACATCATGACGACGACGACGCACAAGTCTCTTCGTGGCCCACGAGGAGGGATGATTTTGGTCAGAGAAGATGAAGAACTCGCTAAAAAAGTAAACAAAGCGGTCTTCCCGGGACTTCAGGGAGGACCACACATGCATTTAGTCGCAGCCAAAGCGATTGCCTTCAATGAAGCATTGCGGCCAGAATTCAAAGACTACGCCGAGCAGGTAATCAAAAATGCGAAAGCCATGGCCGAAGTATTTCGGTCGCATAACATTCGCATGATTGGAGGCGGAACGGATAATCACTTGATCTTAGCCGACGTCTACGGGTCGCTAGGGGTCACCGGACAAGAAGCCGAAGACGTGCTCGACGAAGTCGCGATGACGCTCAACAAAAACATGATCGCGGATGATCCGCGCAAACCAATGGATCCTTCAGGAATTCGATTTGGAACACCGGCTATTACCACGCGTGGCTTCAAAGAAGAAGAATGCCGACAGGTCGCCGAATGGATGGTCGAAACTCTCAAAAATAAAGACGATAAAACCGTCTGTGAGCGTATTCGAGAAGATATCAGATCTCTGTGTCAGAAGTTTCCGATCCCGGATCAGTTTTTTGAATAATCAAATGGGGCTCGTCAACAAATTTTTGGAGCGCCTGGAGGAGTGTATTCTGAAATTTATTAGTGAGTGAGGGAATGTGAGGTTGTCCAAGAATGATTTTTGTCATGGGACGAAATGGCTCGCGAAAGGTTCTTAGAAAAGTTTCTGAGGCAATCCCTTCTGCTTGATTTATTCGATGAATAAAATCTTCTCTTGTGTCGCCTTCCTCTTGTTTTGGACGGATATGTTTCGGGGGAACGATGTGGGAAAATTCTGGAATAGATTTGGGGGGCGCGAGAGAATCGATGGTTTCCTGGAGAAGTTCGTCATCCAAACAAAGAAGAATCGCGACGCGTATATTTTTAATTTGTTTCTCAAGGATTTCAACAAAAGCTTCAAAAAGTTCAGGGGCATTGAAAGCAGAAAATCGGTGATCCACGGCTTTAAGAATCTCTTCGGAAAGTTTTTCTGTATCCGTTTCGTTTTGAGTAATCTCCCCTTGGGTTAAAAAATTCCAGGCAGGGAGTGATTGCTCTTCGGGGAAAAGTGCCTGAAGGGTCTCAAAACCCTCTCGATCGGAAGGACTCATTTCTTGCGTTGCCCAAGCCGCAATAGTTGCCGCCTTTACACGAGCCTGGAAAGTCTTCGTACGAAGAGACTGTTTTTTTCTTTGGGGAGGGGCAGACTTTCTTACCGTACCCGCTGGAACGGGGATCCCAGGGATGACAGGATGAGTAAGGTCTTGAAGAAAATCTGGTGCTGGGGGCATCTCGTCTGTTTCCCCGGAAGGCTTATGCATAGAAAAAAACTAAAAATCGACCTTCTTTTACCCGAAAGAAGAGATCGGTCAAGGTTTGCGATTTTTATTGGTAGATGATGGGCGTAAAATTGCTTGACAAAGCCTTTGTGTTTCGTACTCTTGTACCGGTACAACAGAACACATAATGTATGAGTAAAAACTTTATTGAAGACGGCAACGGTCATTTCGGAAAGTTTGGAGGGTGCTTTGCCCCAGAATTACTCCAGGGAGTGCTGGAAAAAGTTCGAGCGTCCTTTGAGGCGTTTCTAGGAGACAAAGCGCTTCAGGCTGAATTTGATGATCTTCTGAGGCATTTTGCGGGACGTCCGACGCCGGTTTTCCACGCAAAGAAGTTGAGTGAGAAGCTTGGAGGCGCGCAGATTTATTTAAAACGCGAAGATTTATTACACGGCGGCGCGCACAAAACCAACAATGTTATTGGTCAGGCCTTACTGGCGCGCGAGATGGGAGCAAAAAACATCATTGCCGAAACCGGTGCCGGACAGCACGGGATCGCAACCGCGATGGCCGGGACGATGCTTGGACTCCCCACCAAAATATTCATGGGCGCTAAAGACGTGGCCCGTCAGGCGACCAATGTCGAGCGGATGAAGTTACTGGGAGCAGAGGTGGTTTCTATCGAAGCCGGATCTCAGTCTCTCAAAGACGCCATCAATGAGGCGATGCGGTACTGGATTGCGCATGCAGAAGATACCTACTACATGTTTGGGACGGCCGCGGGTCCAGATCCTTTTCCTCGTCTTGTCGCCTATTTTCAAAAAATCATTGGCCTTGAGGCACGGGAGCAAATACTCGATCAAGCCGGAAAGCTTCCCGATCAAGTTTTGGCTTGTGTGGGAGGTGGTTCGAATGCCATCGGCATCTTTCAGGGATTTTTAGACGATGAAGATGTACAGCTTATCGGCGTCGAGCCTGCGGGAGATGGCGTCAAACATGGCCTTACGATTGGCAAAGGAAAATTCGGATGTCTACACGGGAGTCTGTCCAAAGTAAACTGTGATGAAGACGGACAGATAGAAGAATCTCACTCGCTCTCGGCGGGACTCGACTATCCCGGTGTTTCGCCAATTCATGCCTACTTAGACGATATCAAGCGCGCAGAATACACCGGTATTTTGGATTCAGAAGCCGTTGAAGCCTTTCTTGAGCTTTCCCGCGTTGAGGCGATTATTCCCGCGCTCGAATCCTCTCACGCGCTCGCCGAAGCCATCAAACGCGCTCCAGAACTCTCTTCAGACCAAATCCTCCTCGTAAACTTATCCGGACGCGGGGACAAAGATTTACACACGATATTTGAGTATTTAGAAACTGAAAAAGACTCATGACTGATCCCACCCTCCTCCTTTCATTTGCGCTTATTTCAGCGCTGATATCCGGAGTGGTCGGTTTTGGATCGGCGATGATTTTTATTTCACTGGGATCTCTTTTCTTTCCGATCAAATCAGTGATTTTTTTGGGAACGGTCTTTTTCTTAGCGATGAATGTGAGCAAAATAATTTTTTATGCGAAGCATGTTCATGGCAGATTGGCTCTTTGGATCATTGTGGCAGCACTTCCTGGAAACTATTTGGGAGCGCAGTTTATGGTCGAGAGTGATCCAGAATTTTTGAAGAAGGTTTTGGGGGTTATTATTTTACTGTATGTCATTTGGGCGTTTCGAAATCATGAGAAAATAAAAAAGCTTTCCAGGCCGGTAGTGGCGGCGGGAAGTTTTATTTACGGGCTGGTAGCAGGCGCCGTTGGGACCGGAGGCGTGATCAAAGTTATGATGCTCGATCGTATGGGCATTCGAAAAGAAGCTTTTGTGGGGACGATGGCCGTGACCGCCGGGCTGGGCAATGTCGTAAAGCTCTTTGTGTATTCATCGCTGCCCTTAGCCGAAAAGAACGCCTATGGGCTTATGGTCGGCCTGGTTGCTATTGCTTTTATCGGGACCTGGTTGGGGCGACATGTATTACGACGACTGACACCTGAGCTGTTTCGAAGCCTTGTTTTAGGGGCTTTATTTATTATTTCCTTACGGTTAATTTTACTATGAGTCGTTATACAGAAACGTTTTCGAGGCTTAAAGCCAATAATGAGATCGCCTTTGTCCCCTTTTGGATGATGGGCTATCCCGACCAAGAAACCTCTCTCAAGAGACTTGAGCTATTAGCGCAACAGGCCGATGTTTTAGAGATTGGCTGTCCTTTCTCTGATCCTCTGGCGGATGGGCCGACCTTGCAGCGCGTGGCCAATCAGGCAATGGCTTCGGGGGCCACTATGTGTAAAACTTTCGAGGGGGTCGCCGAAATACGTAAAAAGTTTTGCACAATGCCCATAGGGCTATTGACATACTGCAACCTAATATTGTCATTTGGGGTGCAAAACTTTTTTAAGAGGGCAAAAGAGGTCGGGATTGACTCGGTTTTGATACCGGAAATACCCGTTGATGAATTGGCTTTAGTGCAAAACTTCGCGAAAGAATGTGAAATAGATCTTGTTTTCTTGGTTTCGACCAACACTCCAGAGGCTCGAATAAAAAAAGTGTTCAAGAGTGCGGGAGGTTTTATCTATGCGATCTCCACTCCCTCAGTAACGGGCGCCAAGTCTGAGATAGCCCCAGAGACCCTCACTATGATTCAAGACTTCAAAAAAGAGACCGATATACCGATCTGTGTGGGCTTTGGAGTGTCTTCTCCCGATCATATTCGCACGCTCAAGGCCGCGGGAGCCGATGGGGCTATCGTAGGGTCAAAACTCTTTGAATTTGCAACAGAGGCCGAATTAGCGGCTTTTTGTCGAGAATGCAAAGACGCCACGCGTTAAAGAAATTTCTTCAGGCTCTCTATTTGCTTTGCTGATAAGACCTCTCGGAGTTTTGCACCGTCGGCCTTTTTGATCCCTGAGACGCTTCCGAAAGTTTTCAACAATTTAGATTTGGTGGCACTCCCAATGCCGGGAATGCCGTCGAGGACGGACTTGATCATTTTCTTGCTGCGCATGGCGCGGTTGTAGGTAATCGCAAATCGATGCGCTTCATCGCGAATACGCTGCAATAATTTAAGGGGTGCGGAGTTCAGCTTCAGCAGTAAGGCCTCTTTTTGTCCGGGTCGAAAAATCTCTTCTTCTTGTTTGGCCAGAGCGATGATTTGTTTTTCGGGATTAAAATTCTCCGGGAAAGTATTTTCTTCTTGGCAGGTTTTTACAGATTTCATCACACTCGAAAGCTGTCCTTTTCCGCCATCAATGACAATGAGATCCGGAAACTTCTCGGCATATTTTTCGTCATCTTTGCGTTTGAAGCGCCGTGTGAGGATTTCTTCCATGGCGGCAAAGTCGTCAATTTTTCCCTCGGGAAGCGTTTTAATTTTAAATCGACGATACTCCTTGTTTTTGGGGAGCCCATCGACAAAGACGACCTGGCTGGCAACCGTACACGTGCCGCCCAGATGTGAGACATCAAAACATTCCATTCGTTTGGGAGGCGTCTCAAGGCCTAACGCTTCGGCGAGTTCGGGCAGAGCCTTGGAGAAGTTTTCAGCTTTCGAAAGGGTTTCAACTTCTTCACGTTGAGCAAAGTGTTTGGCATTTTTGGCGGCCAGATCGAGGATCCGTTTTTTTTCACCGCGTTGTGGGGTTTGTATTTTAATCGTTGGGCCGTGTAGTTTTTGGGTCAAAAACTGCAGGACTTCAAGTTCATTTTCAATCTTGCAGGGAAGATATATCTCCTGAGGCGCCTCATCAACATGGGGATAAAATTGCAGTAAAAACTGCTCCACAACCTCTTCATCACTCCGTTCTGTATCAGCACGAAAGACGACTTCATTCTGATCGAGCATCTTGCCATCTCGAAAGGCTAAGCGCACAAAAAAGGCTTGTTTTTTGACCCGATGAAACTGTACGAAGTCACGGTTCATGAGGTCTGGAAATTGAACCGATTGTTTCTGTGTAGAGGCTTCGACGGAGTTGATCAGATCTCTCATTTTGGCCGCCGCTTCAAAGTTTTTGTCCTGAGCAAACCTCATCATGCGTTCTTTGAGAGATTTAAGCACTTCCCGTGTATCGCCACGCAAAAATTTCTTCATGAGCTGAACCTGCTCGGCATAGTCTTGGGTTGAAATATCTTCGGTACAGGGCGCCGAGCATTTTTTTACATGGTAGTCCATGCAGGGGAGTTTCCGGTTTTCGGGGTTGTTCAATACCTTGAGGCCGGTGGTTTCAGCCGCCATATCCAGTTTGCACGTGCGGATCTGAAACACTTTTTGGCAAAAATTAATCGTTGAACGGAACTTTTTGGCAGAGGTTTTGGGGCCCACATAGAACGACCCATCACGAACAATTCTTCGCGTTATTTCAAGACGAGGAATATCTTCGTTGGTAATGCGCAAATACAAAAAATTCTTATCATCACGAAGTAAAACATTGAATCGCGGACGAAATTCTTTGACCAGATTGCTTTCAAGAATAAGGGCTTCTTCTTCAGAGTCCACGACACGCGTTTCAATTTTTGAAATTTTCGAAGCCATGAGGCTAACTTTGGGAGAAGCTTTTTGGGCCCGGAAATAGCTCGAAACACGCTTTCTCAGTTGTTTCGCTTTCCCCACATATAAAAGCTCTCCTTTCTCGTCATAAAACAAATAACACCCCGGATCGGTCGGGATTTTTGCGGGCCGAAAAGAAAAAGATTTTTTCTTCGGTTTTTTCTCAGGAGAGGATTTTTTAGTACTCACAGGAGAGAGTTTACTTTTGTTCGGGAAAAAATTAAACTTTCTTCGATGCCTGTTTCCAAAAAAACCGCTCCCCCCAAGCATATTCCATCACTTCCGATGGACGAATTGCAGGATATTGAAAAGCAGCTTTCTCGGCTTCATCACTTGATGAAATCAGCGGGAATTGTTGATTTTTTAGAATATTTAAGGTCTCCAGGAAGGATTTTATTGATGAATTTTTTTGCAGGAATTTTCCGCGGACTTGGGATTTTGATTGGAATGACGGTGGTAACGGCCATTTTAATCTGGGCCATTGCAAACGTTGTAAACTTTCCGCTCATTGGAGAAAGCCTGAGTAAATGGCTGCATCTTAGTGACATTCTGGTGCTATTGGAGGGATTATCGCCTCAGAACAATGGATATCATAACCTTGGGGGCGGGCTATGATGACCTTTCTTGTTCCGTTGGCGATTCACTTTTTGCAAATCTTGATGAAGATTTTGTACTACGTTATTTTGGTGCAGGTCTTATTGAGTTGGTTTCCCGCAGCAAGAAGACGTTACGGAGCGATCCTCGAGCCGATCGTGGAGCCGATTTTGCGGCCTTTTCGTTGGGCGCGCATCGGCATGCTCGATCTTTCCCCAATCTTGGCCTTGATAGCTTTAGACTACGGAGCGAGGTTGTTACTTGAGTTTTTGGTGCAATTCCTGTAAAAATATCCGGCTTTGGCCACGGATATGAATATCTTTCTTCAAAATACGCTTTCGGGAAAACGAGAAACATTTACCCCTCTTCAGCCCGGGAAGGTTTCGCTTTATTCGTGTGGCCCAACCGTCTATGATTTTGCTCACATTGGGAATTTTCGGTCTTTTCTTATGGCTGATTTATTAGAGAGAACCTTCCGATATTTGGGTTATGCCGTGACGAAAGTGCAGAACATAACCGATGTAGGGCATCTCGTGTCAGACGCGGACGAAGGCGAAGATAAAATTCTCAAAAAAGCGCGCCTCGAAAAGAAAGATCCTTTTGCGATTGCTCGATTTTTTGAAGACGCCTTTGTAGAAGATGAAAAAAAACTACGCATTATTCCTCCCTTACATCGTCCTCGTGCGACGGAGTTTATTCAAGAACAAATAGATTTAGCCCTAAAATTGATCGAAGAAGGCTATGCCTATGAATCGAATCAGTCGGTTTATTTTCGAACCGAAAAATTTAAAAATTATGGTCAGCTCTCAAAAAATAATCTAGAAGAACTGGTCGCCGGAGCGCGGGTAGAAGTACACAGTGACAAAGAATCCCCGCTTGACTTTGCCCTTTGGAAAAAAGCTGACGAAAATCATCTGATGCAATGGGAAAGCCCTTGGGGACGAGGCTTCCCAGGATGGCACATTGAGTGTTCAGCCATGAGTCAGGCCCTTTTGGGAGATTCGTTTGATATTCACACGGGTGGCGAAGATAACATCTTCCCCCATCACGAATGTGAAATTGCCCAAAACGAAGGGGCCAACGGCGGGCACAAATCAGTGAACTACTGGCTTCATGCCAAGCATTTATTAGTGGATGGCCAGAAAATGTCGAAATCAGACGGGAATTTTTACACCGTGAGAGATCTTTTTGAAAAAGGCTGGGCGGGAAATGAGATTCGGTACACGCTGCTTTCGGCTCACTACAGAACGGCTTTGAATTTTACATTTGAGAGTTTGGAAATGGCACGGGCCTCGATCGCAAGACTTACCGAAGCTCAAGTTATTCTCAAAAAAATTGCCGAGACATCGGAAGCCAACGAAGCATTTATAGCGCCTTTTAGAGAAAAATTTCAGACAGCGCTTGCCGATGATTTGAATACGGCTGACGCTTTAGGCGTGGTGTTTGACCTGATGAAACAAGCGCTTAAATTGCGCGATGAAAAAGCTTTATCATCAGAACAAGCCACAAGTATCATTCATTTTTTAGAAACAGATTTTGACCAAATTTTTGATATTTTCCCCGATAAAAAATTATTATCTCCAGAGGAAGAAGTCGAAATTCAAGATTTAATCACACAGCGAAAAAAATTTCGAGAAGAAAAAAACTGGGGGGAATCTGATCGTATCCGGGATGAACTCGCTGCACGTGGTATTGAGTTGGTAGACGAAGACGGCACTACTCGTTATCGGATTCAATAATGCTCGAACTTTTATTCCTCGCGCTGCTTTCCCCTGAAGCACAAGATTTCTTCATTCAGAATCCAACACATTCTTTTCAGCAGGAATTATCGGTATTGGAGCCGGTGGCATCGCCCCAAAAAGACCCAAACAAAAGAGCGCCTCGATTTTTTGAAAACCCAGATCTGGCAATTTTGAGTATCGACGTCAAAACAGGAAAAGAACTTTTTGCAAAAGACTCCGATCGTCGACAGCCGATTGCATCCCTGACGAAGCTCGTTACAACGCTCTTGATTCTTGAGAACTATGACTTAGAAGAAGTCGTAACCGTCGGTCTCGAAGCCACCCGTGCCGAAGGCTCTCGGATTGATATCTATGAATACGAGCAACTTTCGATCCGGACACTTTTGGAAGCCACGCTTATCGCGTCGGCGAATGATGCGGCGGTTGCCCTTGGGATTCATCATTCCGGAACGGAGGCGGCTTTTGCCAAAGAAATGCAGCAATGGCTGAAGGAGAAAGAAATTTATTCGGCGCGTATGTATAACGCAACAGGGCTTGATATTATGCCAAACCAGGAAAGTGAGGTGGGCGTTCATGAAAATGATCCGGTGATTTTAGGCAATGAAATGTCCGCACGAGATGTGTTAAAGCTCGCTCGACTCGCACTGGAAAGCGACTTCATCCGTAAGACGGTTAAACAGCCACACTTCTTTGGGACCTCCGTAGATGAGGAATTCTTCCATGAAAAAACGACGACCAACCAGTTACTCGGATCTTTTCTCAACCTCAAAGGCCTCAAAACCGGCTACACGCATCTGGCGGGACAATGCTTCATTGCGCTTGGTGAAACCCCGCAAGGCCATGAAGTCCTCACCGTAGTCCTCGGATCTCTGGATCGTTTTGGTGAAACCAAAAACCTGATGTCATGGATCTATGATAGTTATGACTGGCGATAGGTTGGAAAGGGAGACAAAGAGCATCGTACTTTGCTGGTTGTTTCGTCTGTAAACGTTTGTAGTGGGGCCGTTTTATCGAATTGATCTCCGTTGAGTTCAAATATTAAATCATCTCTTCCCGCCTCCGCGGCAGAACGTTGTCCGTAAGCGAGCATGTTTGAAGAACTTACAACGATAATAGGGTTGGTATCAGCGGTTTTAATTATTTGAGGGAGTTTGGACGACCAATATGCTTCGGGGACGACTATACGGCTTGGGATCGTTTCGGAGAGATGCATATTTCAAGTGTGAAATTATAAAAACATGGTCACTATAGTGAGAATGTGAAAAAAGTCAATGAGAGGGGGGTGTTGGGTGATTCCTCGGGGGAGGTGTTTGGCCGGAGCAGGTGTGTTTCGTTATCCGAAACCACCTGGTTCGAAACGTTTCAAATACTTTCGTTACATTAAATATAGATTAAATATTTGGCACATTATGAAATGAAGATAGCATTGTCACATGCCATCAAAACGTATTTGCAAAGAAGGAAATAATGGATTTTATTTCTTAACATTTACTGTCCAACATTGGTACTACATCTTCGATCGTTATGATCGATGGGAAATACTCAAAAATTCTCTCAACTACTGCATTGAAAATAAAGAATTGAGTGTTATGGCTTATGTTTTCATGCTTAATCACATACATTTAATTGTGCATAGTCCTGACGTGGCGGGGTTTGTGAGAGACTTTAAAAAACACACATCAAGAGAGTTGATGAAAAACATACAAAAATATGAACCTCAAATAGTTCACTTTTTTCAGAATGAAAATGGGAATTTTAATATTTGGAAAAAAACTAATATGCCCATTTACTTGGAATCAGATTTTGTATACGGACAAAAATGGGATTACATCGAGGCTAATCCAGTTATGAAGAAATATGTTCATTCTACAAATCATTGGTGGTATTCATCAGCAAACCCCCAAAGCCCGGTTAAAGTTAGAAGAGATGGCTGAGTCGCCGGGATAAAACCGTTTCGAACCAGGTGCCACTTCGCTACGCTCGTGGAAACCTGCTCCGGCCAATAAACCAAAAACCTGATGTCATGGATCTATGATAGTTATGACTGGCAATAGGTCTTTTTTTGAAAATGACATAAGAATGCGCGTTGCTAGTTTTTTATCTACGTAATTAATTACGTAATTAACTACGTAGTTAATTTGTTTTTCAAGAACCGATTTTTATCGCGCTCACGCTTAATGAAAATAATTTTTTCAAAAGAAAATCCAGCCGCCTCTATTTGAGCCAGGGCCTTTTTTCTTCCTTTATGAGGGTACGTCCAAATCCACATAAAAAACGGCCAATTCATTCTTTCTTCACAGTCTTCTGATATATCTTTTCTTTTTACCTGGAAAAGCCTTCCTTTGAGAAAACGTTTCATAGCTCTCCAAATACAAAGAGATCTTGGATAATCAAAAAAGATAATGGTATCGGCCTCTGCGGCTCGAATCTCTATGGTATCCCCATAATTTCCATCAATGATCCACGTGTCTTTTTTCGCAATTTCCAAAACTTTTTCGCGAAAATCAGCCTTGTCTGACTCTTCCCAACCCGGCTTCCAGAATATTTTATCAAGAGGATAAAGAGGAATGTTTGTGATCTGGTGTAAGTTTCGAGAAAAAACAGATTTTCCAGCGCCCGAGGATCCGACAATCATAATTTTTTTCATTTATGGCGATGAAGGAAAAAAAGAACGGTCTTCACAAGAAACAAAACTAACCCAAGACCTATAAACAAAAAACTAAGCGGTAAAAAAAGACTGTCACGAAGAACGCCTTCAGCATCGACGTATCCATAAAAAGTATTTTGAATAATGCCCGAAAGGATTCCCAGGAGGAGGAAGGTAATGCCGAGGAGAGTGAGTTTTGACATAGACTTATAATAGTTAGGAGAGAAGGAGGTGACAATAAATAAAGATTCCCTAGAATTGATTCGTTCTTTACGGGCCAGTAGCTCAGTGGTTAGAGCAGGGTGCTCATAACGCCTTTGTCGTGAGTTCAATTCTCACCTGGCCCACCATTGCCTTTTCCCTCGATTTCCCTACTATCGAGGCCGTTTTATCAATGAAAATGCAATTACCCGAACTTCTCATGCCCGGTGGCAGCTTGGAAAAAATCCAGGTTGCATTTCGTTATGGTGCTGATGCCGTGTACTGCGGATGCCCGATGTTTTCGCTTCGGACACGGGAAAACAATGTGACCGAAGAGGATATGAAAAAGGTGGTCGCTTTAGCGCGAAAATTAAATAAAAAAGTTTACGTCACAGTGAATGCCTTTCCCCATCAATTTTTGATCAAGATGCTGGAGAAGCATTTTAAATTTTTAGAAGAACTCAAACCCGACGGTATTATTTTTGCCGACATTGGTGTTTTGGCCGTGGCGAATGAATTTGCGCCCAGTATTGAAAAGCATTTATCGGTCCAGACTTCGACCATGAACATCCCGGCGATTAAAACCTGGTGGGACTTAGGCGTGCGTCGTGTGATCTGTGCGAGAGAGATGGCCATCCGAGAAGTCGCGATCATTCACAAGATGATGCCGGAGATGGAATTCGAGTATTTCGTCCACGGAGCCGTCTGTATGGCGTATTCTGGACGTTGTATCCTCTCTTCCTTTACCGGAGGACGAGACGCCAACTGTGGGGCGTGTAACCACACCTGCCGATGGAACTATCAGGTCTACGATGACGATGGTCGCAAAGTGAACGTCGCTGAGCACTTTGAAAATGCTGACAAAGTACAAACGGGAGGCTGTGGGTGTGGGAAATCAAAAGCCAAAGATTTGCGAGAATTTGAGGGTGTGGAATTTGCCGAAGAAGAACTCCGCCAAGATCAGATGATTCCGATCGAACAAGACTTTCACGGGACACACATCATGAGCTCGCGAGACATGTGTATGATTGAGTATTTAAAAGATATCCAGGCGGGTGGCGTGTGTTCTCTCAAGGTCGAAGGTCGGAACAAAACGCCTTATTATGTGGCGACGGTCGCACGAGCTTATCGTGAGGCATTAGATAATTTAGCGGCGGGCAAAGAATTTGATCCGGTGCTGTGGGAAGAGATTCACGCGACAGCCAACCGAGGATTTTTCCCTGGGTTTTTGCGGGGCAAACCTGAAAAAGGCGATATTCAGTACGAAGGAAATCAGTCTACCTGCCATAAAGAATTCTGTGGTGTGGTCACCAAGTGTGAAAATGGACGGATAGAATTTATCGCAAAAAACAGAATTGAGACCGGAGCCGAGGTTGAATTTGTTATGAGTCAGCGGGTGGATGACTTTATGGTGACGGCCACAGACTTTAAGTTTGGAGAAGAATCAGTCGAGGTTCTCCACGGAGGGAACACGAACAAAGTCGCGTCTTTTGCCTGTGAAAAAGAAGTCCCCGTTGGGACCTTTATCCGTCAAAAAACAAAAAATCCAAGCCTCAAGCCAAGAGAAGCTGCCGCGGCGAGTTATGCGGTTTAAGTTTCTTGATCAATGATAGTCTCAGCCGCCTGAATCATCCCTTCGATGTCACCCTCAGTAGGCATGATGTGATGATCGTACAGATCGCGTTTGGCGACTTCCTTGCGCATAGATTCCAGCCGATGAGCCAGATCTTCATCGCTGATCGGCGCACGGTTTTTGATACGTTCAATCAAAATTTCTTCACTCGGAGGATCAATAAAAATTGAAGTGTAATATTCTCGGGGCAAAATCTCCCGCGCCGCTTCAAATCCCTGCACATCAAACTCACGAATCACAATATGACCAGACTCAACCCCTTCAATCAGCGGTGATTTCAACGTGCCATAGAAGTTTCCTCCGTGTACTTCTGCATGTTCCAGAAAAAGCCCTTCTTCAATACGCCGCCGAAACTCTTCTTTTGAAATATAATAATACGTCTCGCCTTCTATTTCTCCCGGGCGAGGATCTCGAGTGGTACAGCTAGGGGGAAAGACCCAATCCTCATGCCGCTCACGCAACGCATCAATGATCGTTCCTTTGCCGGCACCAGAAGGCCCCGAGATAAAAATAATTTTGCCACTCATCAGCGCCTACTCTACGAACTTTTCTTGAAAACGCGAGTTGACATTTAATAGCAATTCATTAAAAGAATGTCGACATGAAAAGATTTTCAGCACACACTCCATTAGAGGAATCGGCTAACAAAGCGCCCAAAAAACTTTCAGCAGAAAGGTTGCGCGGTTTTATGCAACGATCGGAAGTACGGTTAGAAGAAATCTATCAGATTTCAGTGTATAAAAAACAAGAAGGTGTCCCGGATGGAAAATTAGGACGTCATGTGAGGTCTTTGTGGAATCAGTATCAAAATGATCTGAGAGTTATTTTTGAAGTCACCAAGCATCCCATATCAACCCACTTAGAGCGGTATTTTAGAGAGAGTCAGTACTTTCTTTATGATGATATGTGTACCTTTGCGGTGGAGGTTGGGGGACATTCATTTTTTCTTCCGGGGTCGGAAGAGTCAACGGATCTTAACGAACGAACCGGTATCTATGACACTCCTGTCAGATTAAATCATTATGGTATGCTGGCCTGTCAAAGTTTGGGCGCAATCCGAGACCAAAAAAATAATTTTTTAGAAAGAGAAAAAGTTCCTGTGTCTAATCCGGATTCAGAACTTAAGACAGATCTTCCAACGGTTGAAGCGGTTCAAAGGGAAGCGCCTAAAAAAGTTGAGAAAATTGTCCAAGCGCCAGAAGAAAAAATTGCGGTTGCTTCCAACCGAGTAAGTAGAGAATTGAAAGAAAGACAAAAGATACTTCTGGCAGATCTAGAGCAAGCGGTAGAAGATCAGGATAAATCAGAATGTATTTCTATTCTGAGAAAAATTCGAGAGGAGATAGCTACGGTAGCTAAATGGTTCGATCCGGACGCCTTTGAAAACCTGCTTAAAACGCGCTATCAAGAGACGATGGAATCAGAACGGAAGAAAGGGAATATCAGAGCCCGTGAAAATTTTTTAAGAGATCGTCAGTTGGACCATGCTTTTTGGTCCTTGGAAGTTCCCTTTTTCAAAAAAAATGTATCGGGAGATCGACAAGCCTCTATTCGTAAAGGACTGGCTCAGGGACATGCTATACTCACGTATAAAGCGGCTCTTGAGAAGATGCAAAAAGAAACTGGCGTATTTTTTTCCGAACAAGGGATAGAAGAATTAGCTCAAGTGGAAGGAGAAGTATTCTTTATTACCGTTAAAGCGATTGCCCAGCATTTTTAGAAGAGCGGTGCTTAGGCCTTCTTAAAGTACGCCAAGAATTCTTCTTCAGAAATATTTTCTTTTTCGAGCAGATCCAGCGAGATCTTTTTTAGAAGCGGCAGCTCTTTTTTCAAAATTTCTACACAACGAGCTTCGGCTTCGAGAACAAGTTTTTGAACATTTTGATCGATCTTACGAGCGGTTTCCTCAGAGTATTCTTTTTGGAGGTATTCATCCCAGCCACCCAGTCGAGCTTTCGGCGCAAAGACTACCGGGCCGACCTTTTCAACATCTCCCATCCCGTAGGTCATCACCATGTTCCGGGCGATATTAGTAATACGTTCAAGGTCATTAGAAGCACCGGTCGTGGTCTGACCAAAGATCAAACGTTCCGCGACACGTCCTCCATGGAGAGAGACCATATCGTCACGCATTTTGGCCTCACTTCGAAGATATGTATCTTCTGTGGGCAAGAACCACGTGACACCTAGCGCTCCGCCTCGGGCGATAATAGAGACCTTGTGCACGGGTTCACAGTTCTCACAAAGATGACCCGAGATCGCATGTCCGACTTCATGGTAGGCAATGATTTCTCGTTCGGACTGTGTGATTCTTCGAGATCGTCGTTCGGGTCCCATTGAAACTTTTTCGACGGCGTCACTGAGATCTTTTTCGGTAATATTTTTTTGTCGGTGTTTCACAGCCGCAATCGCGGATTCATTCAAAACATTCTCAAGATCGGCACCGGAGAATCCAACCGTCTTGGAGGCTACTTTTTTAAATTCTGTCTTCGGGGCAAAGGTCTTGTTCTTGGCATGGACTTCTAAGATCTTCAGTCGAGCTTCCATATCTGGTAGATCAATCTGGACCCGTCGATCAAATCGTCCTGGACGCAGCAAGGCTTTGTCTAAAACATCTGGACGGTTCGTGGCCGCGAGGACAATCACCGATGTTTCAGACTCGAAGCCGTCCATTTCAGTCAAAATCTGGTTCAACGTTTGTTCTCGTTCATCATGACCTCCGCCTTGGCCTTGGCCACGTTTTTTTCCAATGGCGTCGATCTCATCGATAAAAATAATAGATGGAGCATTCCGCTTGGCGGTTTTGAAGAGGTCGCGGACACGACTGGCACCAACGCCCACAAACATTTCTACAAACTCAGATCCGGAGACCGAAAAGAAAGGCACGTTGGCTTCTCCTGCAATAGCACGAGCGAGGAGCGTTTTTCCCGTTCCGGGAGGACCGACGAGCAAAATACCTGTTGGGATTTTGGCGCCCATGCGCTGATATTTTTTTGGATTTTTCAAAAAGTCTACGACTTCCATGACGTCTTCTTTGGCTTCTTCAGCACCGGCAACCTCTGCAAATTTCGTTCGATTTTTGGATCGATCGTAGGTTTTTGCCTGAGATTTTCCAAACCCGAAGGGGCCATTTTCTCCTCCCATAGAACCGGCTCGACGAGAAAGAAATATCAGGAATAAAATCAAAAGCAAGAAAGGCGCGACGCCGATCAAGATGTTCGTCCAGAATTTGCCGCCACTGGTATCAATGATTTCTACCTGGGTGGGGTTTTGTGGATCAGAGAGGCCCAGGTCCCCGATATTCGCCGAAGATTCTTTATGAGAAAGAAACACTTGTCCATCGAGGGCATAGGCTGTGATTTTATTGTCTTTGATTTCAATTTTTTCCAGGTCTTGTTTTTTGTAACGACGAATAAGTTCGGATAATGAAATTTTTTCAGAGGATCCTGAATGAACCACGGGGGGCTCATCCGATGAGGTAAAAACCGTAAGGATAGCACCAATAAGCGCTAAAATAAGCAAAAATGAAAAAGGACTTTTTCGTTTTGGAGCGTTACGAGGACCGGGCATGAAGTCAAAAATTAGGCAGATTGTTCAGAGAAAACAAGCGCTGGGAGAATACTATTGGTTTAGGGGATTTATGCAACTTCAGCAGGAGGGATCTGGTCGCTGGTGCTGTAGATTTTTGACCGGATAATCCGTAAACAAAATACCTTCTAAGTGATCATATTCGTGCAAAAAGATGCGGGCATCCCATTTATCAAGCTTTTTTTCGCACCAGTTTCCGGATATATTTTGCCAGCGAACCTTTACCTTAGCAGGTCGTTCAACGCTTCCAAAGACCCCCGGAAGGGAAAGGCAACCTTCTTCCATCCATATTTTTTTACGAGAAAGTTCAAGGATTTCAGGATTAATCATCGGTAGAATTTTGTAGTCTTTTTTGGTGCCAACATTTTGGGTTATCAAGAGGACACGAGTATTAACATTGATCTGATTTGCCGCGAGTCCAATCCCTACGACCTGCGTTTCAGGATCGGGGGCCGTCATGGTTTCGATCATTTCTTCAACAAAAGAAGCCAGCGCATCATCAAAATGCTGCACCGGGTTGCATACCGTGCGAAGTATCTGAGCGTCTGCGTCGATAACAAGAGGAAACATCTATGGTCTTGTATACGGCAAAAGTCCTTAGGACGCAAGCCAAAGAACCTGTGTCTGTTCTAAATTCATAACCGCTCGAGCCGGACAGTTTTCAATCAATGTCTCCTCATCGGTCATCTTTTCCAAAACATCTTTTTTGGAGGGGCTGGGCAGCAGCACCAGAATATTTCGACTTTTCTTTAGGGCCGACAAGCTCAGGGTAAGGCGGATTGGCACGGCGAATTGATCGGTGTGCGTTACTTGTGTTAGATTCGAAGTATCCAGATCAGATCCCGGGAAAAGCGATGCGGTATGACCATCCGGACCGACGCCTAAAATCACCAGATCAAACAAAAATCCGTCGCCATCAGGAATTAATTTTTTCGCATAATTTTCAGCGCTTTTTTCAGGCGTTTCTAAAATTTCAAAATAATATTTATTTTTTATATTATTGCTTATTTTTTCATTCAATAATTTTACATTTGAATCCGGGGACTCATGATCAACAAAGCGTTCATCTGCCTGATAGAGATCTATATTTTTTACTTCTTCAGCGTTTAAAACATCAAAAATATTCGCGGCACTACCGCCACTGGCCGCAACACGAAAAGAAGAAGTTTGTGCGGCTATAAAAATTTCGCGAGCTTCTCCCCAAAAAGCTTCTGCGTTTTTGAAAGTCTGTACTTGAGCGTTCATGAGCAGGTTTGATCACCAAAGGCGTACCAAGATTTTTTCGGAGCGATAAGTTTTTCTTGGGCAGAGGGACCACAGGTGTCGGGCGCATAAAGCGTGGGCTTGAGTTTTTCTTTTTTGATAAAGTCCGTGACTTCATCAATGACATTCCAGCAGGCTAAAATTTCCTGAAAACTGAGAAAGAACATTTTTTCTTTTCGCAAAACATCCAGGAGCAAAAGTCCGTGCTCCGGAAGACAATAGTCGCCCTGACAAGCAATCGATTCACTGACGCCAATCTCTCCCAAGCGAGACGTAATACCATCTTCATCGAGGAGTCGAATATGGAGTTTTTCACTGGGAGAGAGTTCGATGATCACGCGATTAGGTTCTTGTTCGGGTTTTTGGAAGGCGAATTTTTTCAGTTCGATCACAATGTACGTGCTTTTTTGATGGAGTTTCTTTCCCGTACGGAGATAAATAGGCACGCCGTACCAAGACTCTCTATTGATCCAAAGCTTGAGCGCCCCAAAGGTAGGCGTTTGGGATCCTTTTGTTTTGGGGGATTCGTTTTGGTAGCCTTTGTATTGGCCCAGTACGATGTTCTCTTTTTTCGGTACAAAATGCAGGGAAGAAAGGATCCCTGCCTTTTCTTTTTGGACACTCTGAGCTGTTTTTTCAATGGGGATCGACATCGTCACAAGTCCCAAAAGTTGTAAAAGATGCGATTGGATCATGTCTTTGACCGTGCCTACTCCATCAAAATATCCAGATCGGTGGCCAACGCCCAAGGTTTCCAGCGCAGAAATTTGGATGTTATCTACTTCGCGCCCTTTGAGCATAAGGTTGAGAATACGATTCATATTCCGGAGAAGAATGAGGCTGCGAACGGCTTTTTTTCCCAAATAATGATCCAGCAAATAGACCTGATCTTCGGAAAAATAGCTCGTAACCGTATGAAACATTTTTTGAGCCGAGGCCTCATCATCGCCAAAAGGTTTTTCCAAAACGAGACGAATGTCGTCTTTTTCATTTTTTCGGATGTGTGCGATGTTTTTGACAATGATTTCAAAAAGAGACGGCGGGACCGAAAAGTGAGCGATCTGCGTTATTTGTTCGCATTTGGTTTGGGCCTGGCAAAAATCTCGATAAGCTTCGAAATCCTCAGGATTGTCATACTGACCCGAGAAATAAAACACATGCGTGAGCAATTCATCGAGAATTTCTGTCTGATAATCGCCCCAGGCTCGGGCATAAGAAGCTTTTACTGCGGTCGAAAACTCTTCACGAAAAGCTTCTTGGGATTTTTTTGTGCGGGCATAGCCGATAATCCAAAAGTCTTTCAAAAATCGTTTTTGTTCGGCCAGCGCAAAAAGCGCCGGGAATATTTTGAGCTTGGCTAGATCGCCAGAGGCACCAAAAATAGTAAAAACAAAAGGTTGAGAGACACGATAAATATTCATAAGAAAGAATTTAGGAATCGGACCATTGCGTATGAAAGACGCCGTCTTGGTCGATGCGTTTATAGGTGTGAGCGCCAAAAAAGTCTCGCAAACCCTGAATAAGATTCGCGGAGGTGCGTTCGTTCGTCATGGCTTCGAAGCTGGCAAGGCTGCTGCCCAAGCAAAAAACAGGAATGCCCAGATCGGTAGCGGTTGATACGGTTTTGCGAAAGGCTGGAAGCTCGGTGTTTAAGATTTCAGCAATGGCTGGGATCGCCAGCAAATCTTGCGTGTCACCCGTGGCAAAAGCCGACTGTAATGTCCGTAAAAGTTCAGAACGAATAATACATCCGCCCTGCCAAATCCGAGCAATTTCAGAAAAGTTTAACTGCCAATTTTGCTCTTCGGCGGCGGTTTTCATGAGATCAAATCCTTGGCTGTAAGACATGATCATTCCTGAATGAAGAGCCGATTCTAGCTGTGGGATGAGTTCTTGAAGTGAAACTTGAGGTGTGTTTTGTGTTTTTGGATAAAGGGAAGCGAGTTGTACGCGGCGTGATTTTTGGCTGGAAACAACGCGGGCGTTAACGGCCTGCATAATGGTAGAAAGCTCGGTCCCCCGAGAGATTCCCTCCACGGCCGTCCAGCGTCCAGTTCCCTTTTGTCCCGCTTTATCCAAAATTTTATCAATCAACGCCTCCTCATTTTCTTCTGTGTAGCGCAAAATAGGGATCACAATATCAAACAAAAAAGATTTGAGTTTGCGCTGTCCGTAATTTTCAAAAATATCAGCGATTTCAGTGGCTTCAAGGCCATAGCCACGAGAAAGCAATTCATAGGCTTCCGCCATAATTTGCATGACGGCGTACTCGATGCCGTTGTGAACCATTTTAACAAAATGCCCGGCTCCGTTTTCACTTAAATAACTCACACAAGGTCTACCAGAGAAATCTTTGGCCGCGATAGCTTCAAAGATAGGCTTAAGTTCTTCCCAGGTTTCGCGGCTTCCGCCGGGCATAAGACTGGGGCCATGGAGGGCCCCTTCTTCGCCACCCGAAACGCCACAGCCAAAAAAGTGCAGTGATTTTTCACTGAGAAATTTTTCACGTCGAATCGTATCCGTATAAAGCGCATTCCCACCATCGATCAGCGTATCCCCTTTTTCTAAATGCGGGAGCAAGCTTTCAATCGTCGCATCAGTAGCCTCTCCAGCTTTTACCAGTAAAATAATTTTTCGAGGGGCTTGAATAGAGAGGACAAAATCCTTGAGATCAAGTTCTCCCGTGAGGTTGTCTCGGTCATGAGCCGTTAAAAAAGCACTTGTTTTTTCACTGGTGCGATTAAAAACAGAAATAGAAAATCCTTTGGAAGCGATATTGCGGGCAAGATTTGCGCCCATCGTTCCCAATCCGATAAGTCCAATATCAGCATTTATCATGTGAAGGCATTGTACGGAAAAGTTTCCTGAGCACAAAGATAATCCTGTCATCTGTGGAATAAAAAAAGAACGCCCAGAAGGACGTTCTTTCTAAGATGAAGAGCCAGGAATCTCTAAACGAGTTCCATCGTAGCACCGGCTTCTTCGAATTTCTTTTTAAGTTCTTCTGCTTCGTCTGGTTTAACGTTTTCTTTTACGTTTCCACCATTTTCAGCCAAAGTTTTTGCTTCACCAAGACCGAGTCCCGTAACTTCACGGACAACTTTGATCACAGCGATTTTCTGAGCACCACAGTCTTTCAAGACAACCGTGTAAGCAGATTTAGCTTCTTCAGCTTCAGCTTCTCCACCACCAGCAGCAGGAGCCGCCGCAACCGCAGCAGTAATACCGTATTTTTCTTCAAAATATTTAGCGACGTTGTTGGCTTCAACAACAGTCAATTTTTCGATTGCATCAACAACCGATTGCTCGTTTTTTGCGAGCTCAACAGTAACAGTAGTTTCTTCAGACATAAGAATAAGGGTAAAAAAAGATAAGAATTAAGATTTTGCGGCAAATTTGTCCGCGTTTTGAAGCACGTTGTACAAGCCCTGGAAACCAGAGTTGAAAACACCATGCAGCTTTTGAGGTCCGGATCGAAGCATACCGACGATTCTTCCCAGCGATTCTTCGCGGGTAGGAATGTTGGCCAATACTGCTGTTTCAGCAGCAGAAAGAAATTTTCCTTCGAAGATCGCACCAGCAAAATCGAATCGAGATACCTTGGTTGCTTTGTCCGTGGTATCTTTTTTCATTTGCTTGATGGCGGCAGCAGGAGCAATTTCGTCCTCAGAAGAGACGATAACCGCAACAGCTCCCTCAAGATCATCAGAAGAAAACTCCACCAACCCGGCGTTCTTCGCAGCCAAAGACATGAGCGTTTTTTTCAAAACAGAATAGCTCATTCCTTTGGAACGCAGATCACGACGTGCCGTTTGGGCTTCTTCGACCGTTACTCCATCGAAACTGACGAAGGCGACACCTTTTGCTTCCTTGAATTTGGCTTCAAGAGCGGCAAGTTGTCCACCTTTTTTTGTTTTGGAGGTAGCCATAGAGAAAATAAAGAGATAAAAAAAATGAGTCTTGCTGACAAAGACTCAAAGGGTGGATTAGACGGCCCCATTGCGCGGGGCTTTAGGCGAACAACATTTCGCACGTCTCGACGGGGCTTATTGGGATGCCCGTGGTCTTTGACAGCGGGGAAATACTACGAATATAGGGGATTATGTCAAGTGTTTTTCGCGTTGTCATCCCTGATATTTTTTAAAATCTCCCCCACCCCCTCTTTAAAAAAGAGGGGCGTTTGGTTTTCATGCTGAGACCTCAGTACGGATCCGAAAGCAAGTTGGCCAGATGTCCTCCTTTTTTAAAGGAGGATTAAGGTGGATTTTATATAAAAAAGGAGGGCCCGAACACATTGCTGCATCCGGGCCCTTGGGGCGCTCCTCTCGACTCACTCCTCATCCTCAAACAGGCTCGAAATTACAGCTCCTTTATTCTTGGACAGGAGTGCGTACTCAACGAAGCTTGCCAGGACTTCATTCGTTTCCATTGCGAAGAAGATCTTCACGGATCCTGCCTGCTTAGGCTTTAGAGGAAAGGCTCCGTCCGACAAAAGAGGCTTTCTCAGCAGGGCTCCCAAAGACTTTGCGATGGGAGCGTTTGTGTGTCGAAAATCACGATCAAACTTGACTGACTTTGGGAGAGCGTCAGAGCACTGAATGAAAAGATCGATCTGCTGATCGCAGGAAAGAGAAAGTTTCATTTGGCCTTTATCTGTTGTGATATCAACATGTTCAATGATCACATTCCGAATGCCCAGGTCGGTCATAATGATTCCCATGTCGACACAGTTGTCCAGATTGGGTGAACAGATGATGACGAGGGCTCCCATTTTTTGGAGCTTTAGGGCGAGTTCGCAGCCATAGCCAGGAATATCACCTTCGCTGATGACGACTTTTTTGTTGAGAGGGTTCCAATGATCCATGATGGACCTCCTATTGGTAAGGGGGTGATTGTGAGTTGAGTGAGTACGAAAAGAGCAATGACTGCCTCCAACAGTCAATCTTATTAAGAATATTATTGACGATGAAAGGCAAATAGATGTATTAAATACGCTTTTTGAGAGAAATGTCCAGAGAAAGACTTGACAAAGATTTATAAAAATGTTATACAGTGCATACTTCATTAAGAAATTAAGAAACTTATGAAAAAACTTCTCACCTTAGTTCTCGGGTTGCTGTTTGGAGGGATGACTTATGCTTCGGCTTTGCCACAGGCAAATTTTGTGGTGTCACCTTCTACCGGAGAAATTAATGGAAGAATGGTCTTGGATGCTTCGAGCTCTATTACTTCTTTAGGGTTTTACGGGGGCGTTCAGTATCGGTTTCAGGTAGATACAACCATGGACTGGACGAGCTTTTCAAGTAATTCATCCTATAGTTTTACGCCGAAACGAACGGGGACCTTTCGTGCCAAACTTCAGGTAAGAGACCAGGTCTCAGGCGCCGTCCAAACGACCTTTCGAGATTACAGAGTGGTTAATGAACTTTACAGAAGTGCCCGTATTAAAGTGCATACGCCTCTTGTGATGGCCGGAGAATCTGCCATGTACGAAGTGATTGTATCGGTGCCTCGAAGTGAGGATCCCGATAATGTCTTTACACGATGGGATTTTAATTCAGATGGTAACTACGATACATATTTTACACGCGGGCGAATCGCCCATCACGTCTTTTCGCCTTTGGATGTGGGACAGTCCTCGCCGACCGCGGAAATAAAATTTCCAAACGGAGAAACGAGAGTGATCCGAGGAGACTTAAATCAGCCCAAAACGCCGTATTCACAAGCGCTTTACCTGACGCACAATACGCGGGTCCAGGTGGTAGGGATGAACATCGTTCCTCCGATAATGGAGGTCCAGCCGGGAAAATACGGATTCGCAGAACAAACAGAATTTACTTTTGACGCCTCTAAGTCACGACTTCCAGAAGGAGGATGGTTGGAGTGGAGTTTCGATGCGGAAGAGTTTGTCCGACACAAAAAAGTTATCCGCAAGACATTTCCTTCTCCGGGACAACATTTGGTGAGAGTAAGAACGTGTTTTAACAGTCGAAGTCCTCAGTGTGAGGAAACCCGGCAACATGTATGGGTAAAGAAAAATCCTCATGATTTTGCGGTCTCTATTTCGATTGATGGGACGCACGGGAAAGAGATTGCTCGGTACACAAGAGATCCGGTTTATCGAGTTTTGGAGGGATCTAATGTCCGATTTATAGCGAATAAATCGGCCTATGGTCAGGGCGTTCAGTATCGTTGGGATTTTGAAGGCGATGGTATTTGGGACACTCCTTTTACCGGGTCAAGAAGTGCCCGACATATCTATCCACGAGATGGAGAATTCTTTCCCAAGCTGGAGGCAAAAAGCCTCGATAGTTTGTTTGCGAAGGCCAAAAGCCGCTTGATCGTTCAAAGAAACACCGCGCCGAGGGTGACGTTTACCGTTCCTGAAAAAATATATGTCGGAGAAATAACGCGTTTCTTTGCCAAGGTTTATGATCGAGAACAACATATTACAGGCCTGTTGCTTCGATTTGATATGGATGGAGATGGTTTGTGGGAAACAAAGTTTGAAATGAGCAAATCCACCGATTGGATCTTTGATGAGCCGGGACTCTATACCGCGTTTATGGAAGTGAAAGATGCCGGGGGAAAGGTCACTCGGGTGCGAAGAACGTTTCAGGTATTACTTCCAGAAAAGCCGGTTGCAAGAGCCTCTGTTTCTCGAAAACAAGGATTTGTTGGGACGGAATTTGGATTTGATGCTTCACGGAGTTCGGGACGAAAGTTACGATACCTGTGGTACTACAACATTGTCGGGAACGGAACAGGATACACCGAGCTTCCGAATCCAGATCATGTAGGTCCGAAAGCAAATATTTCGTTTGATGCCGCCGGAAAGAAAGATATTTTGTTGCGCATCGAAGATCCTTGGGGACGAGCCGATCAGGTTGTTTTCCCGGTCTATATTGCCGATCCCATCAAAGATATATTGACGAATACACCCGATCCAGGAGTCAAAACAGAGTCGTCTATTCTGACCCGAGCCGAGATGATGTATCTTATCTTTCAGGAGCGTCGAGCGCTTCCGCCCTATCCAGGACTCAATCCATACCAAGATGTGAAACGGCATGACTGGTTCTACGAATCCGCTATCCAGGCGCATCGAGACGGATTGATAACGGGCGCGCATCTTCAGCCTTACCAGCTGGCTACGACGACCGAAACTCAAAAATTCATTCAGTTTTGGATGGGGAAGAGTGTCCACATCGAAGGCGATCGCGTGACGCGCAAAGCGCTTCGAAAAGCGATCTTTTAGACAGACTTCTTTTTACTTGTTTTTTCGCGCAAAGCGCATCACAATTTCAGTGATGCGTTTTGACCTTTTCCAACAAATCATTCGTCGAATTCACCAGGACATTCACTGTCCGAAGTGTGAAAAAAGACTGAATGAGTCTGCGTTGGAGGTTTTTGGTCTCAATAGTGAGGTCGTAGAATTAGCCACGGTTTGTTCAGGATGCCAATCGGTGGTTGATATTTTAGCGCACATCGAACTTCGAATGCCCTCACAGCTGAAACCGCTTCATATGAGAGCGCTGTCTCGGAAGCAAATTTCTTCAGATGCGGTTCAAAAAATAAGCGACAGGATTCGAAATTTTCAAGGAAAAGACATCCAAGAACTTTTTCAATCATGAAAAAAATATTGCTGTTGTTCATCTTTATCGGAGTGGTGGCCGTAGGTTTTTGGAAAGAGGAAGATCTATTGGCTCTTTTAAAAGGAACCCAAGCGGCACTTTTGCCGTTGATAGAGGACCGTGTTGATCGAGAATTAGGAAGAGTTGATGAACAAAAAGATCGCTTAAAAGAAAAAGCGGAAGTTATTCGGGAAACCTTTGAGGAAGAAAAAAGCGAAGGCTTTAAAAAGGTAGAAGAAATAACGGCCGACATAGAAGCTCGTCAGGCGGCTTTTGCAAGTATGATTGAGCAATTCGAACAGAAAAAATCAGAAAGTCTGGCACAGATAGAAAACCTAACACAGACGATCGAAGAAAAACAACGTCAGTATGAGAGTCTCAAAGAAGCCATGAAAAATCCAACAATAGAAGATGTGGCCAAGCACCTTCCCCTGGGCAATACGCCAGAAGAGCGGACTCGAGTCGTGACCCAGGCCCAAGAGGATTTTCAGAATTTTCAAGACAACAGTCTCGACCGTATACAGAGACTGACAGACGCACTTCAGGGACAACAGGGAACCTATCAGGCCAAAAAAGAGGAGCTGTCTTTTCAGAAGAAACAGTTACAGCAAACACAAAACACACTGAATCAGTTTGAGCAGTGTATGGGGCAGTTTAATGCAAGCATGACGCAATAAGCAGCTGCGCCTACAGACCGAGCTGTTTTTTCAAAGCCTCGGCTTCTTCGGCATCAGAAGAGGCATCGACGGCTTCTTCTTGCTTGTTTTCGTGAAGAGAAATTTCTTTTTCTCGCTCGGCTTTAAGCTTGGCAACATCCTGAGCAAATTCATTTTCCAGTTCAGAAAATTTGTGTTTTTCTTCTTCAAAGATTTTGATCAGCTCATTGATCTGTTCAATCTTGAGTCGAGGAATCGCATCGATGACGCGTTGTTTTTCTTCGATCGTGAGTGAAATAGAGCCTTCCAAAAGAGCCAAGAACTGAGCATCATCAAAGGTCGTATTGGGATGCGGTGGGATCACAAAAATATTCCCGTCTTTTTTACCGAGTTGGCCGGTTCGGGCATTGGGATTTGCTGGGGGTGCGGGTTGTGGGGGTCGTGTCGCAGGCGGTTGTGCGCCGGCAGGTTGAGCTCCGGTAGGCTGTTCACCAGCGGGGTGTGCTGGGGG
>DGOF01000015.1:18805-36010 GCA_002389285.1 Patescibacteria group bacterium UBA4473 | reverse complement strand
CCCGTTCGACCACTCCGGCACCTCTCCGCAAAAAGCCACAAGATTGTAACCAAACAAAAAGTTCCTGCAACCAACTACTTGCGAAACTTGGCTTATTTATGGTATAATTAAGAGAAGGGGGTCAATTTATTTTTGCCCCACAATTCTCTATTATGCATTTATGAATACTTCTACCACTACCAAAATCCTTCCCGAAGAAGCCATTCTTCTCGATAAACTCCTCGAAGCAACTCCTGAAAAATCAGCCGAAGTTGAACGCTATTTAGCCTCAGTTCCTGATTTTCAAACACATCCAAGCACTCAATACGATCCCGAAATATTTGGAGCCTTTCAGAAAAAACTTTTTCAACAAACAAAACTTCCCAGCAAAGAAGAAGTCGTTATCGCCACTCAAAAACTCATAAACAAAAAAGACCTTGACCTGGAAGACTTTAAAGCCGGAGGAAGCATGGCGCTTTCGGGCATCATTGTCTCACTGCTTCAAGAAGCTGTGAACCGACCCGATGAATTCACCAATGAGCATCTTCGTGCCACCACCGAACTCATTGCCACCCGCAATCAAATGCGAACCAATGAATATAAAGCCCTCGAAAACCTCTATCAGACGTTCCTTCAGAAAAATATGGATCGTTTGAACCAATCTTAACACCTCTCCCCTATGACTGCCGCCCTTTCTTCTACCGCTGAATACTCAGATTTCATAGAAAACGATCCGGAAGCCCCTTCGATTGAAACACTTCAAGAGGGCCTTCAGAGATTTCTTAACGAAGACCCGGATAAACGCGCAGAAATACTTGAAAGATTAGATCTCGATGCATCTGATGTAGAAGCATCCAAGAACGAACTGGAGACAATGAATACCTCCCTGTGGGGTAAAGCTAAAAATGCCATGGGAAAGATCAAAGAATTTACAAAAGACAGCCTTAATTTTGTTTGGCGTCACAAGTGGAAGATTGCCATTGCGGTTCTAATAACTGCCGCCGTGGGAGTCGGTGCCTATTGGCTTTGGACGCTTGCGGCCGACGTGACCATTGGTGCTTCGGCGATTCCCGAAGTTGTCGCGGAAAATGCCATTTCTACCGCCCAAGATGCCGTACAGAGTCTCCCCACTGAAACCGTACAAGACATCGGCACTATGGGAATCACCGAACTAGCCGGAGAAGCCCCTGCGGTCATTCCGTCGGCACCAGAAGCCGAAGCTATTCGTGAACAGTTTTCCACAATAGAACGCTATATCGGTGCGACGAACGCTGATAAGCTCCCTCTCCCTGACGGGCCCGCTATCCAAGAAGGCGTCAGTGCTGGAGAAGCTCTCGCAGATCTTCTGCTCGACGAATAATTCATCACCATTTCTTACTCATGGGAGTTGAAAAAAATGAACAACCAAATTTTAATGAAAAAAAAGATGAATTAATTCAGCTTGCCAGTCATTTTAAAGGACGATTACTAGAGCTTTTCCGTCGAAGAGATATTTTACAAAATATTGAACTTCTCTCCGATAACGAAAAAAATAATAATCTCAATCAACGTCCGGGAAACAATGTTGTCCTCCGAACGGATCAAGGGAGCGGCGAACGCTATGTTGATATTTATGGACGTCGACCGATTGACCAAAAAGATCAACCCGCAGATCCACGCCCCGAAAGAGCTCACTTTTTATTAGACTACTTGGCACTTCTCGATCTATCCATTGCTGAAACAGAGTCTCTTATAAGACGAATTGAACACTGCCAATCGCCAGAAGAACTCAAAAAAGAAGATGCTGAACTTCATATGATTTCAGCCACCATTAACGAATCAATAACAAAATCAATAACACGAAACGAGCTCCTAACGCTCATGAAAGCCCTCAAAACACGAACCCGAGAACGAGAACAACGAGAACTCTACAACAATCTTTTTGCTCGTGGAGACAGCGAAGCTCTTTCTGACGTCATCGGACATGCCTATGAAGTTTATTCAGAAGCGGGAGAAATGATTGTTCACGAACCACTTGCAAAACGTCAAGATTTTCTCAAAGCACTTCGCATTAATCTTTCTGTCTACGAAGCTATTGCCAATGGAACCTACCTTGAAGAAGCCCAAGAAGATATCGAAGCCGCCGCACAACAAATCGAAAAGGGACAAGGCCCAAGCGTCGCAAAAAAAATAATGCAAGCTGTTGCCAAACACATTCCTGAGAACATAGCACAACATTTCTCTCGAAATAGCAGTGCTCTCACCAATACGAGCTATCAACTTTTAAAATTATTTCACGCGGTTGATCCCAACCGTCCCATTTCTTCTGAATTCATTGAACGACTCAAGGGGGCCGCCCAAAAAGAACTCTTTGCCCTTCAGCATTCCGTCGATGGACAAGTCATACAGCGCTTACAGGATGCGTGTGAAGATCTTTATTTTGAGGGAGAACTAGCCAGCAGCACTGACACAGAAGAGCCGCTAACTCCCGCCCAAAGAGCTCAATTTATCGAGGCCTACCGCCCCTTCATGTTAGAGGTTTTTGATCTCCAACAAACAGCCGTAGAAGTTCGAAATCGATCCCTCTACGAAGTCGTAAGTCTCACCCACGGAACAGAAAATTCTATGATCGACACAAAAGAAGAAAACGGAATGCTACAAACAGTCGATGAAGAACTTCTAGACGGACAAATTAAGGAAACCTTTGGAGAAAAAGGAAACTGGGTCTACCAGAAAATTGACAATGCTACTGAAAATCTAGGTCCCGAAGGAAAATCTGCTTGGCGTATGCTCCAACAAATAGCCCCCTTTAACTGTCTCGGGCTGCAAGACATTCCCCTCAAGGACTTTGACGCCCTCCGGCAACGATTCGAATCACAACTTTCTACAAAAGAAAAAGATCGAAAACGATTCTCTTGGTATAATTCTAAAACGAAAGAAATCGACCGCTTCAGCTGGAACGAAATCGAAGACGATGAAGAGAAACGAAGTGAATATTTCCGCCGTTTTGCCTTCACGGCAGATTCCATCCATGTTCAGTCCTACTGGGAACGTTTATCCGATCAGAAAGTCCCTGAACCACTCGCTTTTTGGGATCGCGTAGAACAAGCCGACTCGGAATACATAGAATTCGCTCGACGGATGACCGTCAATCCTGATGCTATATCAAAAAATGAACGTGAAACGATGCGCAATCGCATTCTCTACAATGAAATTCGACGACATCGCTCACTCCTTGAAACACTCCCTGATGACCCCCAAATTTTTCAAGCACTAAACGCCAACAAAGTCCTGTCACATTTTCAGCTGGGAGGATTTAGTCCTATGGCTACCAAAGCCGTGGAAGATGCCTACATAGCCGCAAACGAAAAACTCATTCGTCTAAACTTAAAACCCTGGATGATACCGAGTAGCTCTACTGCTCCAGAAAAAGCAACGCAACAAAACATGTCTCCTGATCTCTCTCGAGTGCAACAAATTCAAGAATGCCGAAATATTATTGAGGCCGTAAAAGCCACTCCCAATAGTGGCGATTGGGAACAACTTCAGTATCGCATTTCCGCCGATTCGCAAACCGTTCGTATCTATCGACACGAAAGCGAGATCGAACGAAATATTACACGCATCGACCCTAAAAAAGATGCCTGGCAAATAGAAGGACTCTCCCCGCAAGGAGATTTCTCACTCCAACAAGCCATTCTTCTCGCAAATTTCATCAATAGAATTCAAGAAATTGTTAACCAACATCCTTATTACCAAAGGCCTCAAAAACACGATCCATTTCAGATGGACGGAGAAACAAAATCTGAACGTATTGATTTAAATCCTTCGGGCTTGCAGATCAACGGAGATACCGAAATACTCGCCAATCCACAATGGATTCAGCACTATGAAAAAATGGGCTTACCCCTTTCAAAAATAACAGCCGCACTGAATGAAGCGGTATTATTTCAATCGGAACCGCCCGAAAATTTTCGAAAAGAAGAACCCCGCCCGTTTCAGTCTCCAGGGACCCTGCGTCGAAACTATGAACAGATTATCGAAAATCTAAAAAACGCACCCAAAGAACGACCGTGGAGTCAACTCACCTACCGTGTCATTGATGACAATACGATTTCGATTATCCGCGGGGACAGCGGCCTCGAAAGAACGATTTCACGAAACCCAGAACCGCCACATCGCTGGCAAGTGGAAGACGTAAGCCAATCCAATCTCAGTCTCCAACAAGCAGTTTTACTCGCTGATTTCATAGGTCATACACAAGAAATCATGAGCAATGAAGATCTCCCCAACAGAGGCCATGGATTTTCCGCAAGGAAATCTCAACAAAGCCATGACGTTCTTTTCCGAATTGGACTCGGAGAACACCAAATAAAAATAATTCTTAAAGGAGAGCAAGGGTGGGTAAAATACTACCAACAAGCGGGGCTCTCCCCCGAGTTACTCAGCCAGACACTCAATGAAACCATTGCCTTCGGACAACATGAATCACGAGCTCCAAAAAATTTCACCCCACAAGAACCCGATTACAACCTCGTAGCAACAGACCTTCAAGCAAGCTACCGAAGTGTCATCGAAACCATTAAGGATGCTCCTGTTGGAAGATCCCTCGACCGTCTGCTGTATCATATTATTGACGACAACACCGTGCGTATATACCGAGAAGAAGAGGGGGGAACCGAACATGAAATAACACGTAATCCAGACAATCCTACTCAATGGAGTATTGAAGATATATCTGGCGAATTTTCCTTCCAGGAAGCCGTAATGATGGCCAACTTTGTGAACTTTGTCCAAGAAGTCGTTCATGAAAATCAGGACGAAGCCGGCGAATACGTCACTCCATCTTTTCACCGCGATGGAAAAAGCAATCTCGGAATTGACTGGGATTTTCCACTGTGTGACATTGAGATACTCAATGCAAAAGGAGGCTGGGCAGACTACTACAGCCAGGTCGGTCTCACAAGCGAAGTACTTGTAAAAGCCCTTAATGAAGGCGTAACCTCCGGCAGCGGATCAGCCCCTCCCGAAGAGTTCAATGAAGAACGTCCTGATCAATCACTGTCACCAGAAGCACTTCATTCGGAATACAAAACAATTATTGAAAATATTAAAAACGCCCCCATTGGAGATGCCTGGAAAAAACTTGATTATAAAATACAACCCGACAATCGCCATATAATAATTTCTCGTACTGACACTGGACACGGCCGAACATTAGTACTCCTCAAGGATAATGAGCACTGGCGCATTGCCGGATTCGGAGAAGAACTCAGCCTCCAACAAGCGGTTATGCTGGCCAACCTCGCTAACTGGACCCAAGATGAATTCATCGGTTACCATGAAGGGAAAGGTGATCCTGTCATCATGCCCGCCTTTATTTCTCGGGATGAGCACGTCCTTTACTGGCGATTTGAAGAAGACATACTTTCTCCGGCCTGGATGGAGTACTACAACCAAGCGGGACTAAGTGCCGAACAGATAACACGGGCCCTCAATAGCATGATGCGATTGCATTAAAGTAAGGACGAATTCTCATTCGCCCTCACTCTTTTTTTCGCTACTCACTCTGATGCTTCCACAACTCCGCATATTTACCCCCTTTTGCCAGGAGTTCTTTATGCGTTCCCTGCTCGATAATCTTTCCCTGATCGAGCACCAAAATCCGGTCCATCTTTTGGATGGTCGAGAGTCGATGCGCGATGACGATCGCCGTTCGATTTTTCATGAGTCGCTCCAGCGCCTGCTGAATCAAGCTTTCTGATTTCGAGTCCAATGCACTCGTCGCTTCGTCCAGAATCAAAATAGGTGCGTTCTTGAGCATAGCTCCAGCGATCGCAATCCGCTGACGCTCCCCTCCTGACAGCTTCACGCCGCGTTCTCCCACAAGCGTGTCATAACCCTCTGAGGTCTTCATGATAAAGTTATGCGCATTGGACTGTTTCGCAATGCCTTCAATAGTAGCCCTATCAGCTTCCAAGTCTCCGTACTGAATATTCTCGAGAATACTTCGATGGAAGAGCATCGGCTCCTGTGGCACATACGCAATGTGCGAACGAAGACATTCCTGCTCCAGGTCACGGATATCCTGACCATCAATCAAAATCTTCCCCGCCGTCACATCCGAAAACCGTAAAAGAAGTTTGGTGATCGTCGATTTCCCCGCCCCGGATTCACCCACCAGACCAATCTTTTCTCCGGCTTTAATCTTCAGATCAAAATCCTTGAAAATAGAATCCGAAGCCTCTGCATAAGAAAATCCAACGTTCTGAAACTCAATTTTACCACGAGAAGTTTTACATTCGATCGTTTCTTCACGATCTTGAATCTCAGGCTCCAAAAGCATAATCTCCGTCATTTCTTCCGCTTCAGAAAAAGCACGATACAACTCCTGCAAAAATCGCCCCACTTCCCACAACGAACGCATAATATTCGTTAAAAAAAGTTGAATCATCACAATCTCTCCGACCGTAATTTTTGACGCCATCCAAAACTGAAGCATGAACCACAAGAAGGTACATTCTAAAGCCATCATCAAAATCGTTTGAATCACACGCCCCACCGTATTGAGATGCCAGAGGACCCGACGACGTCGAAATCGATCTTGTATAACATCCCCAAAACGAAGGTTTTCATACGCTGATCGCGCAAAGGTTTTAACCGCGGCAATATTCGTCACGTTATCAGCCAACTCTCCCGTCAATCGCGAGTCAGACGCGGCATCCTCCAGACCGTATTTCAAAAGATACGACGTATAAGAAAAAATAATCGAGCAAAACAATACCGTCCATCCCAACAAAATCCATGCCAACAGGGGCAAGATAAAAAACAGGACTCCAATAGCACCGGCTAAACGCACAAAGTTTCCCCACACATCAAAAATAACTTTATCCGCGACCGTCTCAAACGACGAAACAAAACGCTTGGCTTTATTCACCAAAGCCCCCACAAAGTGATTCGCAAAAAAATTGAACGAATGCATCTGAAGCTTGGAATAGACAGTGCGTTCAAGATCTTTAAGCACACGACATTCAAATTCAATAATCGCACAGTCAAAGAGTCTCCACACCAAAAGCAGCAAAACATACGTCCCCACAAAAGTCCAAAACCAAGGACTCAGCTCAGACCAAAAACCGAGCTTATCCGCACCTTCAAAATGCGTCATAAGATCAATAACCTGTTTGATGATGTACGGAAAAGCCACTAAATTCAGTAAGATTCCAAAAGGAAGCAAAACAAACGTCGCTATCGCCCACCATTTATGATTTTTGGCGTGCTGGAAATAGTATTTGAGTGTCTGCCGGATATTAGTTTTTTGCATAATTGGCGATAAGAAAGTTATCTGTTTGGAGAAATCCTAGTTTTTTATAAAGTTTTTGAGCCGGAACATTGTCATGCAAGACAAAAAGAAGTCCTTCTTGCTGTCCCTGATCAAAATAATGCTGGCATAATTTACTGACGACCTTTTGACCATAGCCTTTTCGTCGGTGATCCTCATGCGTGATCACCCCTCCGATCTGGAAAAAGTGATCACTTAATCCATGAATATTGGCTTTAGCGACAAGTTGATCCTCCTGAAACAAAAGGAATTCTCGCTCCGGCGTCACGCGCGAAGCCTCTACCTGTCCCAAATCAGCAATAACAGAAATATCAGCAATAGTTCCAGGCCGAGCATCACCGCACTCAATCCCCTGAAAATCCTCTTTTTTCAGCTGAAACACAAAGCTTTCATGCTCTTGTTCTGGTTTAATATTTAGTTCTTTAAGGAAGTCGACGGTAGGACGTGCAAAACGCTCAAACGCCGCCACACATTCAATTTCAAGTCCCGTTTTCACTGGTTCTTTTACAAGACATTCCAATAAATCTAAATCTTCAGTATGCACCACAAAATTTTTATGGGTGCGAAAATAAGTCACCAAAGCGATAAGCTTTTCCTCTTGAAAATAACCCCAAAAATCAGCCCGATCAAAAGGATTTCCAAGTTCAAAATTTCCGAGCACAAAGAGATTCTCTCGCTCATGCACTTTTGCATAAGCCAGAATTTGATCAGTATGAGCAGCCGTTAATTTTTGGATCATCATCAAGTCATAAAAAAATCACCTCAAGTCGTTTGAGGTGCCTATAAATCAAAATAAATTATAAAATCACCTCGCCGAAACCCGGATCTTGCCGGTTTCAAACATTACGAAGGGGGCAACTGGATAATTCATAGTAACCTGAATTTAATAATAATTTATAAAATGTCAAGGACGTCCTGCAACAAAGGCAGGACGACCTCAAATAAAATTACAAAACACGTCTCTACAAAGAGAAGAACAATGCCATCAAAGGCGCCATAAGCGCAAGACTCAACAAAAAGCTCAAAATAATTTGATACACAATAGTCGAAATAGCACGCCCCGTCGAAAACTGCCCCAAGGCTTTCAAAGCTTTTATATAAAGACCCACTGAGTAAATAATAAGCGCCGCCACCAAGACAAATACAAGAATAACATAGACCGGAGATGTATCACCACTCGCTATCACCCCTCCCGTAGCTTGAGCCAGACCAAAAAGAACAAAGCCTACTAAAACCGCAAAAATAGAAGCAAAACTTCCCAACAGCATCTGAATATGAAAGGTTTGTACCAACGATCCTTTTCCCTTTGCAAATCGCATACAACCAAAGAGAACAAGCGTCGCGAGCAAAGCTCCTCCCGCATTTGACACCAAGCTACTTAGAAAAGTCGCTCCCAATACTGCAGGCGTAAAAACCGATTGAAGCGTCTCTGCATCCGATTCCGGCGCGAAAGACATGGCGATCACAATGTACAAAAAACTCAACACAAGCATTAAAAGCCAGTGAAAAACTCCTTTCTGCCAAGTCGACGTACGCATTTCTTCTTCAAAAGTTTGGGTTGGAGTGCGAAGAATCCCCAACCAGGTTTGAAAAACATTCATGTGGAAAAATTAAAAATATGTTTCCATCATAACACTTATCGTTCAGGTCTGACAAATATGTTTTGTCAGAGGTAATACTAAACACCTTTAAATCAACCACTCCCCATGCGCTATCCCCACCAAAAACCACTGACCATCAAGTTCTTCAAAAATCAAATATAGACTTTCCCATTTTTGAAATTCTGGATACGAAACTTCTGGAAAATGATATTCAATGATCGTCGCATCAGGAAAGGCTTCTGGAAGATTAAAAATACCAGCTGAACGACGTTTTATCGGAGTATCTTGCACGATCTCAGGCGCCACTGAAAAATACCTCGTCGCAAAATATTTCCGCACATAATCAGGAATCGAAAAAGAAATCTCATTTCCACGCCCCGCGGTAATCCCCCAAACATGCACTGACAAAGACTCAATCGCTTCAACAAATGCTTGCGACGTAAAAACTAAATCCGTCGGACTCGTGTGATGATGTGGCGAAAAATGAACCCCTTTTTCTGGATGAATATACGTCACCAATGACTCTAAATTTCCCGATTCAAGTATCACGAGAAGTTTCTCTTAACGGTGTGTACTCAGGCCCCCCTTCTTGATCATCCGGCAAAATCCCCAAAACATGCCGCTCCCCATCCTCTTCTATCAAGATAGATTGGTCAGAACGCTCCAAAACATCAACCGCACTCACAGCCTCACCTTGAGGTTCTAGAGGCTCTGATTGATCCTGCGTCATGAAAAGCCCATACACATACACACCTCCAAAAAATACGAAGAATATCAGCCCAAAAGCCACCTTCCTCCATCCCTCTGCGCCATTTCCTGTAGATTGTTGCATGAAATTACTCTACATGAAACCGATGTATGATTCAAAAACTACTTCCGATCACCCCACTTCTTCCAACTGACCAAAAGCGGTGCGGCCAAGAAGATTGAAGAGTAGGTTCCGACCACGATTCCCAGCGTCAAAGCCAAGACGAAGTAGAAGATAGAATCTGCGCCGAAGATGAGTAAGGCACATAAGGGCAAGAGCGTTGAAATAGATGTATTAATCGATCGCATAAGTGTCTGTTGAACAGAGTTTTCTACGGTGTCCTCAAACGTCTCATGGGCTTTTTGCAGACGAATATTTTCTCGCACACGGTCGAGAATAACAATCGTGTCGTTGACCGAGAATCCCAGTGTCGCGAGCAAGGCCGTAATAAAAGAGAGGTCGAGCTCGATATCTCTTGTCGCCCCCAACCACACGAAAATTCCCAAAATGATCAGAATATCATGGAACAAGGCCGCAATAGCCACGCCTCCAAAACGCCAAGGATTAATCACCGCTGGAACTTTTCGGAAGGCCCAAGCCACGAAGAAGATAATTCCTACCAAAGCGGCTAGAATCGCATAAAAAGCTTTTGTCTTAAAACTAGCCCCCACCGCACTATCAACTTTCCGGTAACTGATTTCTTCAAACGTCCCCACTGATGCTCCCAACCCAGCGGAAATAGCTTGAATCGATGCATCCTCCATATCCTCAAGCGTGATCAAAAACTCTCCCGCCAAGGCCCCTTTTTGAATCAAGGCTTCCTGCGTGAGGTTTTCTTGATCCGCAAAAAATAATTGCAACTGTTCTTGTGAAACAACCGTTTCAACACCTTCTTCTGCCACAACTTCCTCAAAATTTAAATGCCAACGAGCGCCTCCTGTAAAATCTAATCCAAGATTAAACCCAAACACAAGGACTGAAGCTAAGCTCAGCAAGACAAGCCCCGTTGAGAAGCCAAACCAATACCGACGATGTTGAGTGATGTTCATAACAAGAAAGTGTTAAAAGTTGAGAGGAAATTATTATTTTCGTTCTCTGATTTTCGCCCCCACAGAAGATTCTTTAGAATCCCCAAATCCAACGCCAAAGAAAGCTGGATTTTTAAATTTTTCAAAAATGAGAATAAACCGAAGCAGCGTGTAAGAAATAGTAATCGCTGTAAACAAAGATAAGGCCGTTCCGACCATCAAGGTAATCGCAAACCCACGCATAAGTGCGTTTCCAAAGATAAACAGAATCATACAGGTCAAAAAGGTCGTCACATTAGAATCCCAAATAGCCGGCCAAGCACGATCAAATCCAAGATCAACCGCCTTGGAAAGACCTCGTCCCCGACGGATTTCTTCTTTAAACCGTTCAAAGATAAGAATATTTCCATCGACCGCCAATCCAATAGAAAGCGCGATACCCGCCGCCCCTGCAAGAGAGAGGACGATCGGACCGTAAAAACTCTCCGGCCAAATTTTTAAGATCGTAATAAAGAAACTCGCATACAGACTCAAGGAAACAGTGGCAACCACACCCGCTAAACGATAGACCGCTATCATAAAGATCATAATACCCAAAATACCAAACGTTGCCGCCTTCAGGCTTCGAGAGAGCTGATCAGCTCCAAGTTCTGGGCGAATCGTCATCTGTCCACTCAAAATCACCGGCGCATCAATCGCTCCCAAATTCAAGCCACGCGCCAAACCCTTCGCATCTTCGGGGGTAAAATTCCCCGTAATCTGAGCATCTCGTCCAACAATCTTTCTTTCCACACGCGGTTCAGAAAGCATTTCTGATCCCACATAAATAGCCAAACGACAGACATCATCATCACAACGACGAGCCGATACACGACCGGTAATATCCGCGAACATTTTCCCGCCTTCCGGACTGAAATGCAACGTCACAAAAGGTTTTCCAACCTGATCCCATCCTACTCCAGCCTGATCAAGCTGGGGTCCACCGAGCTCTGTTTTTTTCCAACGAAGATTTTTTTTGTTCCAAGCAATCATCTCATAACCAATTTTCATTTCTGAAGTCGATTCTGTTTTCTCTTCTTGTAAATCTAAAACATCGATCACATGAAATCCAAAATCAGATTCTACAATCTCGGCCAGAAGCCCAGGGCCTTCGGCATTAAAGACCGCATCATTGAAAGATGGGACCATTTGTCCCGGACCAAATTCGCCAAGATCTCCACCGCTTTCTTGAGCGGCACCTTCGGTTGAAAGTTCTTTCGCTAGATCTGAAAAATTGTCCGTCCCTTCTTCTTTCAACTGTGCCAAGGTATCTTCCGCCGCTGTACGCGCCTCATCCGCATCGATGTAAGCATTTTCAGAAGCACGAAGCGCTCCCTTATACCCAAAAAGGATATGACGGGCTTTCGCCATAGGAGGAGATTTTTTTTCACGAGCCTCTTCCCCGTTATGCGTCAACTTAACAATCGCCAACACAGACTCAGGAGTCTTTGTAACTCTTAACTCCCCATCAGCCGAAACATTATAGACCAGCTCCGTTTGCGTATCAGCGAGTTCTTCCAAGACATATCCTTGCGTTGTAGCCGCCAACACATCCCAAAGATTTGGATCTGAAAATTCATCCTTAAATCGTGGTTCAAACACTTCATGCGTAACCCCTTCTCCTTGAGTTAATTCAGCCACTCTCTTGTCCCAATTCAGTCCATTGGTCGTCACAAGTTCTCCTTCAATTTTTCTGCGAGCTTTCTTTTCTTCGTCTGGTACTTCTTCAAAAAATTCTAATCGATTATCTCGCTCCGCTTCTTGTTTGGTTTTAGCAACATTAGAAGAAGGCGGCATCTGAATCAACACATGCTCTTCTGCATCCACCTGCGAACGACGAACGGTGATCTCTCCCACACCCCCTGGATTCACACGACGCTCTAAAGCATCTCGAACCGATTCGGAAATCTGTTCAAGGTCCACATTATTTAGCTCATCGTCATCAGAATTCTTCGCGATCCCATCAGAAAGATCAATCCGATAATCAAGCTCCGTTCCTCCGGCGAGGTCAAGACCTAACGTGACTTTGAAAGAACTCAGCTTTGAGCCCAAATACCCCTCTCCCCAAATAGAAGACGGTAATGCGATGGATACGGATACAAGTCCTAAGACCGCAATCATACCAACGCGACGAAAAAGTTGTTTCTTTTGCATGAGATTAAAATACATTCAAGACCGCCCAATCCTACATAAAAGTTAGCTTCCGTCAAAAAAGAAGATTTGACATTCTGTTAAAAATAGGTAAAAGAAGCTCACTTAAAGAGAAATTCCCCCATGCCTATCCGCTCCTATGAAAAAACCGCCATCATTATAGCCGCTGCACATCTACCAGAAGATGTTCTGAATGCTATTACGTCCAATACGATCGTTGAACACGTACGGGGAATGATCGACGAAACTATTGCTGAACAAGTCGATTCACTTGAACCTATGACACGCTCCATCGCGGTTGCCATCAAGAGAACGATCTCCGAACAATATCGATGGACGCTTGATACCGAACAACTCGGGATCACCGCTCGTTTTATCGCCATGAATGTCATCGAAGAAATAGAAGCTGAGAACGTCTAGAATAAAGTATCCTGAGATTCTTCTTCCGGCGCTTTTACTTCAACGCCCTCCAAACTCTCCCACACCTCAATACCGAGCTCTTGAGCTTTTTTAAGTTTGGACCCGGCTTTAGCTCCGGCCAACAAGATATCCACACCTTTTGAAATACTACTCAAAACTTTTCCACCTCTATCACTAATAATTTTTTTTAACTCATCGCGCGAGTAATCTTCAAACGTCCCGGTAATCACAAATTTCTTTCCCATATAAATCTGCTCTGAAGCCGGTTTTTTATCCAGCCATACTAATTCAATCCCACCTTCTACAAAATCTTGTAACAACTTCTGTGTCGCCGCACGATCAAGCCAATCCAAGAAACTTTCAATCACTTTTTCCCCCAACCCATCTACTTCTTTTAATTTTTCACTTTTTAATTTTAAAACTTCACCAACACTCTCCAATAAAACATCGCCACACTCATCACGCACAAAATCAGCCAATAATTTTGCATTTTCACTCCCGACAAGTCGTATCCCCAACGCGGCAAATAATTCTGCCAGTGTCATGAGCTTTCTTTTTTCAAGCGACGCCAGAAGATTCATGATTTTCTTCTCTTTAAATCCTGGCAAGGCCGCCAAATCCAAGGGCTTAATTTTCCAAAGATCCGCCGGCGTATGAATCAGTTCTAAATCCAGTAACACATCTACCGTCTTCGTCCCCAATCCATCAATGTCTAAGACGCGTGCAAAGTGATACAGACTCTCCCGATTGCGAGCCGGACAAGACGCGTTATGACAGCGCGCTATTTTTTCACTCACATCAAGTTTTTCTGCACACTCCGGACAATGTTCCGGAAATAAAATCTGTTTTTCTGCCCCCGTTCTTAAGTCTTTTAAAGGCTCTAAAATTTCGGGAATAATATCCCCCGCTTTTCTAATAATCACCGTATCACCGATCATCACTTCTTTGCGCGCCATTTCATCGGCGTTGTGCAGCGTCGCCCGAGACACCATCGATCCATCGACCTCTACCGGCTCCAAAATCCCCACTGGCGTAATAGCACCCGTGCGCCCCACCTGAAAATGAACGGCTAAAAGCTTCGTGTACTTTTCTTCCGCAGGAAATTTCCACGCCACGGCGTATTTGGCCGTCTTGGCCGTGTAGCCCATCCGCGCCCGCAATCCCAGATCATGGACTTTGACGACAATGCCATCCACCACATATTTCAGATTCAAATCTTTGCGTTTCTCACTCCACACTTCACAAAACTGAATAACGCCTTCTATACCAGAAAACACTTTGAATTCTTTTTCATGCGGCAACCCCAAATCATCAAATAAACCAAACAGTTCTTTTTGATTTTTCGGCTTCTCAAACCCAGACCCCGACGCCATATCATACAAACACAATCTTAATTTACGCTGAGAAGCCATCTCCGGATCGAGCTGACGCACGGTCCCGGCCGCTAAGTTTCTTGGATTCGCGAACTTCTCCTCCAAATTTTCATTTAACTTCTCAAAATCACTCGGCGCGATAAAACACTCTCCCGCGACTTCTAGATCTATCGTTTGAGGCAAGACCAGCGGTAGATTTTCACAGGTCTTAATATTATGCGTCACATCTTCGCCCGTAGCTCCATCCCCTCGCGTCAAAGCTTTGACCAGCACCCCCTGCTCATACCACAGTGTGATGTTCAACCCGTCTATTTTTAATTCACAAGAATATTCTACAGCCTCTACTTTCAAAAAACGCTTCACTTTCTTATCAAATTCTCGCAACTCTTCTCCCTCAAAAACATCTCCCAGTGAATACTTCTTTTTTCTGTGATCGACTTTCGGAAGCTTTCCACTCAGTGGCGCTCCCACTCTTTGCGTCGGTGAATCAGCCGTAATCAAATCCGGAAAATCAGTCTCAAGCTCAATCAGTTCTTTCTTCATCTGATCTCGCACAGATTCAGAAAAAATCTCCCGATCCTCATTAAAATAAGCCTTATTCGCCTCCCACAACTTCTCTCGAAGCTGATCTATTCGCGCTTGTGCCTGGACTTTTTCCATACCCCTAGAGCTTACTTTTCACCCAACATTAAAACAAGATTAAAAATTTTACAGGATTCAAAAAAAGAAGAATGTGACCTGTAGGGGTCGAACATTGTTCGACCCTCATCACGGGCTGAACAATGTTCAGCCTCTACAAATACCCATTATTTCTATGAACCAAGAACCCCGACGCAAAAATTCACTTCGTTGCAAAAAATACAACTATTCTTTTTCTGGAATTTATTTCATCACCCTCTGCGTCCATCCAAAAGATCGACCAAAAAATATTTTTGGAATAATTCGTGATGGAAAAATGAAATTAAACAAAAAGGGACAAATTGCCGAAAAATATTGGAATAAAATCCCCTCATACTATAAAGATGTTCAATTGTGAGAGTGGGTTATCATGCCCAATCATATCCATGGCCTCATTTTTTATTGTCCCGAATTTTGTCCGGCGATGAATGAGCTTTTACCACGGGCTGAACAATGTTCAGCCCCTACAAAACACCTTCCTTCAAAAAATTACGGACTTCTTTCGAAAATTGTAAAATCATATAAAAATATTGTTACCAAAGAAATTCGAACATTCGACCCAACGTTCTCCTGGCAACGATCGTTCCACGACCACATCATTCGCAATGAAAAAGATCTTCAATCTCATTGGGAATATATTTTAAATAATCCCATTGCCTGGGAGATGGACAAACTCAATCCAAACTTTGATCACAACAATGCCCAGAGAGAGCATAAAATCAAATAATTTAACTCTTCTTCGGCTCAAAAAAGAAACTCGCAATCAAGAAGGCGACTGCCGGAAGAGGGCTCTGCCCTCTTCCATAACGTTTAAAGACACGCGTAGAATACGGTTTTCTTTACTACAAACCAAACCGAGACAAAAAAATAACACGGAAGAAATTAAAATTCCTTCCGTGTTATTCCCAACTATTACTTTTTAGGAAGCTTTTTTAAAAATATTTCTCAAGGGATTATCTAAATTCCGACCCTTGGTCTCAACATTCTCAAGACCTCCACTCTCGAATTCATCCCCCTCACCCGCTGTCACATTCTCTCGATCTCTCCCAATAACAACATCTGAAACAAAACCATCTGCATGCATATTTTTAACATCTCCACTCGCTTCCACAGAATCAATATGCCCATCGGCATGTACATTTGTAACATTGCCCTCAGCCAATTTTCTACTCTCAGGATCATTCCCCACTGATAAACCATCAATAGAACCCTCTGCAGAATGACCAATGTCCTTACTCACCGTCAAATTATTAATATTTTTGTCCACTTGCACATCATACACTTTACCCACTTCCAAATTTGCAGCACTCCCTTTTATTCCTACCCTATTAATTCTATTTGCCTTTAACCCGTTAACATCACCTTTTACCAAAACATCATCTACATTATCAGCAACAACATCTTCCAGATCACCTATGAATTCTACATGTTGAATATCCGCTCTCAAATCAGCCCCATCAATCCCTCGCATTCGATGCCCTTTTAGATTCGCACCTTTCCAATGACGCAGCCCCAAATCCTGAAGTGTTTCTACTTCATGCGTATTCAAACGTCGCCCTTCCTTAATTTTCTTTCGTGCCAAAAGACATGTCTCCCACGCATCACTCTTTTCAGAAGAAATAACTTTTTGCAATCGCTGTAAGAAGGAAACGAAGGTTCGGTCCGTGTCCGTTTGTTCTGCAAAAATATCACCCGAAAAAACTTCCCGAAGCTTCGCAACCTCTGCTTCATCGGAAAAATCAAGATCGAGTAACCTAGATTTAAGTTTATCCTCAATCGGCTCGAAACCAGCATCTGGTGTTTCCATATTTGTTTTTGTTTAAAAAAGTAATAAAACAATAGAACATTATACTCCAAGGAGGAGGAGGAG
>DGOF01000015.1:0-18741 GCA_002389285.1 Patescibacteria group bacterium UBA4473 | reverse complement strand
GGCATTGAAAACCAAAACTGATAGTAATCAATCATGATCTGCGCAATCAGCGATTGTTCGTAAATCTGAATATCTTTGGCAAAAATCATGCCCTCTACAAAAGAGTGGCCTGATAAGTAAATCAGTCCTGTTGCGACCAAAAGTGTCGCCGACAGCGCGGCAAAGGCCATATGAATCCCCATCCGAGCCGCCCAGTGATCATGGTAATCAAGCTTGATCTGAAATCCGCCCTTGATGACAAAAATCACAATCGCCCCCAATAACAAAATAATACGAATCGCAATAAAGACATCCGTCTGCCCGGCCCCCAAAAGTTTCCCCAGCCCCGGGGACGTATCAATCATCCACTTCAGAAGTGCCGCGACCCCGTCGGCCGTCATGATCGCAATATAGATAGAGATAATCAGCTTGATCGTCTTGTCCTGCCCCAGCAAAAACGCATAGGCAAAAAGCATGGTCAAAATCGACATCAACACAAGATTCCACGTCAGGGCAAATTCCATACAAGCATTATAAAGAACAAAACTTTCCCTGAGAAGAGAAATATTTTAAATATTCTATTTGACAAAACATTTATTTAGAATATAAAGTCACCAGTTTCTTCGTTTGCAGCGGCATGAATCACTTCATAGCCCCTCACGAGAGACCTGTTCTTTTTAAACTGTTCAAGAGAGATATTGTTTTGTTTTGTCTCGTGACGATCGATGAAAATTTAAGTTCAAAATAATTTGAATCTTCCTCGATCGTCGCGAAAGACGGTCCTAGCCCCTTGAAGGCTAGCTCGCCACAACAAAGCAATCAACCCTAACAGGAGCAAAAGCCATGGCGACCAGCCTACTACTGGCATCGCTCCTCTGGCTCACACCAGTTGATCATCAATTTCGATCCAGTGACGCGCCCCAGGCGCTGATCTACTCGGAACTGATGCCTCCCATCTGGATCCAGCACTCGGAAGGTTCAATGCCTTCCATCTACAGTGTTCCGGACCCATGGGAATGGCCGGCAGACATTTCTATGTCTGGCCAAGATCGACGGGAGCCAGAGGTCCCGCCCAATTAGGGGGTAAATCCCCGAACAAATAAAAAGAGCAACAAAAAGGCTTCAAGCGATCATCGCTCCATCCGGCATTGCCGAGACCAGGAGGATCCAAACAAGCCTAGCTCGCCCGCGACCACCCTTGGTCAACGGCGAGCTTCTTTTTTATAGGGCTTCATTTATTTTAACTCATTCCCTCATCAACGACTCAATTCATCAACCCCAATTCATTGATTCTCCCCTCTAAAATCGCTATCTTTTTCATCGCGTTGGCCCCCTCTTCAGCCTATGAAACAAACACTTAAATCAATAGCCACCGGACTCCTTTTGCTGGCCTTTTCGCCCTCTCTCGCGCTGGCGAATGAAGCCTATGAGCTCACGCTGAAAGTCGACACCCCTGAAGTTCAACTCGGACAGCCTTTTGATATCATCATCAATCTCAAACAAGCCGCGAACAAAGAAGCCGTCCCGGCCATAAACAATCTCCAACTCAAAGGCCTCTCCGGGCTCAAAGAACTCGGCGAAAAAGTGTCCCTCACGACGCAGAGCTTAGATGGGAAAACCGCTTTTTTTGGAGAACTCACCAAAACCGTTATTCCCCTTAAAGCCGGTCCCATAACGATTGGCCCGGCCATTCTCCCTCTCAAGGATGAACAAGGAAAAGAAGTTCTCCTCGAAACAGAAGTCGTGGAAATAAAAGTTACCCATGCTCCCCCAACCATCACAACGCCTCCACCCACGACCCCCATTACACCACCAAATACCCATCCCGCAGCCCTCGACCCCACTCCGACAGAAATGCCGGCTACCGATCTACCTGACGATCTTCCCATACAAACCGATGAGTCTTCTAATGCCTTTTTCTGGGGACAGCTACTCGCCCTCCTCGGCCTTTCGGGATTTCTTTATGGTCGTTGGTACCGACGCACCATGGCCCAGCGCGCCCAAGACAATGCGCATGAACCGCTCACCAAACTCGCAAAAATCAAACCATCCAGCCCTTTTCCAAAAATAAATGATCCCAAACTTTTGGAAAAAGTGCGACTGATTACACATGATTTTTACATTCAAGTCATGGACGTAAATCCTCATACTATGACCACCGAAGAGATCATCATTACCGCACGAGAACGCGTCCCCGAAAAGAAACTCCAAGAACTCCTCGAAGTACTCAGTCTCCATGACGAGCATCGATTTTCCGGCCAACCGGTAAACTCAAAGGCTCTTATCGCCGCCCTCGAAAAACTTTTCACCGTCTAAATCATTAACTTCTAAACGCATGTCCTCCCTCGAAGCCCTCACCAAAAAAGTCTCCGATCTCCAAGCCCCGATCAAACAAGTCCAATCTGAGATGCAAAAGATCATTGTCGGACAAAAGACGCTTATTCACAGACTGCTCATAGCTTTATTCACAAGAGGTCATATTTTGCTAGAAGGAGTTCCAGGATTAGCCAAGACAACTGCCATTGTGACATTAGCCAAGGCCTGTAAAACAGACTTTCAACGTCTTCAATTTACGCCGGACCTACTTCCCTCTGATCTCATTGGATCTCGCGTCTTTGATGCGAAAAAAATGGAATTCTTTATCAAAAAAGGACCTATTTTTTCCAACTTTATTCTGGCCGATGAAATAAACCGAAGTCCCGCAAAAGTCCAAAGTGCCCTCCTGGAAGCCATGGCCGAACGCCAAGTGACCATTGGAGAGGAAACCTTTCCGCTTCCGAATCCTTTCCTCGTCCTAGCAACACAGAACCCCATCGAACAAGAAGGAACCTTTTCACTTCCCGAAGCTCAGATGGATCGCTTCCTGCTCAAAACGGTACTGCAATATCCCACCCCAGAGGAAGAAATCGAAATCCTCAATCGTATCGAATCGCTCAACTTTGAAGACGTGAACCCCATCCTGGACGTGAACCAGATTTTGGAAATTCAAAAACTCGTCGATGACATCTTTGTCGACGAAAGCCTCAAGAGCTACATTACCAATCTCATTGCCGCCACACGAAATCCAGAAAGCCATAACATGGAAAAACTCAAAAATCTCATCGCCTACGGAGCCTCTCCTCGTGGAACAATCGGTCTCATGCGAACGGCGAAAGCCAATGCTTTGTTGGATGGTCGTGGCTACGTAATCCCAGAAGACGTGAAGGCTATTGCCTACGATGTACTGCGCCACCGTATCGCCCCGAACTACGAAGCTCAAGCCGAAGGCGTTACTTCTGAAGACATCATCACCGAGTTACTCAAACAAGTAAAAGTACCTTAAAAATCATGAATCCAAAGGATCTGATTAAACGTATCCGTCGACTCGAAATCGTGACCAATCGTAAGGTAAATGATCTCTTTGTCGGAAATTATAAATCGGCCTTTAAAGGTCGGGGGGTCGAATTTGCCGATATTCGGGAATACAACGAAGGCGATGACTACCGGACGATCGACTGGATCACGAGCGCCAAGCAGAACAAAATTTATGTCAAAACCTACCAAGAAACCCGAGAACTCACCACCATGATGCTGGTGGATCTTTCGTCCTCTATGAACTTTGGATCGGTTGAAAAGACCAAACGAGAAACAGCTCTAGAGTTACTCGCCATGCTGTGCTTTTCCGCCCTCAAAAACAACGATAAGATGGGCGCGATTTTTTTCACCGACAAAATCGAACACTTCATTCCCCCCAAAAAAGGCCAATCACAAATGTGGCAGATTCTTCGAGAAGCCATTACGCGTTCAGAAAACAATCATTACCAAAAAAGTGATATCGAAGACGTCTGTCAGTTTCTCAATACCGCCTTCCCCCATAAGTCTATTTGCTTCTTGATCAGTGATGAAATTCAGCCCACCCCAGAAGCTAAAAAACGTCTCCATGTCACAAACCAAAAGCATGATTTGGTTTTTTTGCGCATTGTTGACCCTCTCGAAAAAGGCCTTTCACAGGGAGGTTTAATGATAGCCTGCGATCCCGAAACAGGCGAAAACATGCCCATTGATCTCAGCAATAAAAAAGTCCGAGAACGCTACAATGCTCTGCGACGACAAAAAGAAGAATCCTTATCCAAACTTCTCAAGTCTACTCAAATCGACACCCTTGAGATACTCACCACCGAAACGCTTTTCAAAAAACTCTTCTGGTTCTTTAAACAACGCCAAACTCATTAATTAAATGCTCGATATTCATCCGATAAAACCCGCCATAGAGCTTGCGTACTTCACCAGTACGGAAACCTTTGTGCTCGGACTTATCGCGATGGTTGTCGCCTGGTTCCTCCTCCGTCCCTGGTGGAACACGCTCTTCTTTTGGCGGCGTTGGACCCGAAAAGCCAAACCAGAAAAAATACTTTCCCCGCACGAACAAGCCTTCCAGTCTATTACTGAACTCAGGATTTTTATTGATCAGGGACACCTTCAAAAATTTATATTTGAGGCAAGTCAGATCTTAAAAAAGCTTCTTTCCGATACGCATCAGGAACCTTTTACCGAATCTACCACCAAAGAAATTCATATACATTTCCAAGAACGCGATTGCTCACATATATTTCAGCCTTTTTTTCTCATCGCCGATGAAGTGAAATTTACCGGTAAAAATATATCAAAAAAAGAAGCGCAGAGTCTCGCCGATAAAATTCTCAAACTTACCAATCCAAAAATTGGATAATTAATATGTACTTTGCTCAACCCTGGTTTCTTCTCCTTTTACTTCTCGTCCCACTCTGGGGCGGTCTGCAATGGAAAAAAAGAAAAAAAACACACGGAGTATTCATATCCACCTTCCAAGACCTGAGGGAGGCTCAAGGATCTTCTTGGAAAACATGGATCCCCAAAATAAAAACACTTCTCATTATTGCGACCCTCATACTGGGGCCCATCACGCTTGCGCGTCCCCAACAAGTCTTTGACAAAAGCACCGTCTCCAAAAATGGAATCGATATTCTCTTTGTATTAGATGTCTCGGAATCCATGCTGGCCGAAGACTTTGTCCCCAACCGCATCAGTGCCGCCAAAATATACCTCACAGAATTCATCGACCAACTTACTTCTGATCGTGTCGGAATTCTCGTCTTCGCCGGAAAACCCTTCACGCAGTCCCCCCTTACTTTTGACTACGAAGCGCTCAAATATTATCTCCAAGATATTTCCATCGCGTCCATCAATCAACACGCTATTGGATTAGGGGGGACCGCCACTGGAGACGCCCTCCTCACGGGCGTCAAACGTTTTGATCCCAACAGTGAACGGACCAAAGTGATGATCCTTATTACTGATGGAGAAACCAATGTCGGGATGGATCCACTCCGTGCTGCACAAATTGCACGAAGCCAAAAGATTAAAATCTATCCGATTGGAATCGGCCGCAAAGGCGGTGCGCGTATTCCTTTAGGCTTTCGCCCCAATGGCGAAAAAATATATGCCCGAACCCCGAACGGACAATTTGCCGTCACCCATCTCGATGAGGAGACCCTCAAAGGCGTCGCGCGTATCGCCGAAGGCGAATATTTTCACGCCGAAGGAAACAAAGCCCTTCAAGAAAATCTCGCCAAGATTCGAGAACTCGAAAAATCTGATATTGAAACCGAAATCGTGGTCCAAGCTTCCGATGATTTCATGCCGTGGCTCCTGGCACTTTGTAGCGTTATCAGCCTCTTTTTTCTGCTCGAGTTTCTTTTTCCCATGATTATATAAATGGATATTTTTGCCTATTATCAATATCAATCACAAGCTCTCATGGCTCTCGCTGTAGGAGGATTGATTTTGCTTTGGGGGCTCTATAATCATTGGAAATGGAATAAGAATCCCCTTATGAAGATGCGAAACTGGAACCCCAAAAAAGGACGGATTTTGTTTCAAAAATGTTGTCTCGGACTGGCCTTTGCTCTCATGATCGTCAGCGCCCTCCGTCCACAATGGGGCATTCGACAAGAACTCATGGAACAATCTGGAATTGACCTTGTTTTTGCCCTCGACGTTTCTAACAGTATGCGCGCCATTGATTTCTCCACCGAAACCCAACTCCAAGACCGACTCATGATCGCCAAAAAAACATTAATGGAGTTCGCCCAAACCAGAACCGGTGATCGTTTGGGGCTCGTTATTTTTGCCGGAGATGCTTTTGTAGCCTCTCCGCTGACCTTTGATCATGATATTTTTCTGACCTTTCTCGATCAAGTCAGTCCCCGCGATGTACATATCCAGGGAACGAACCTCGCAGAAGCGCTTCGCGTGTCGCTTCAACGCCTTCAGGGAAGCACCAGTGAGGAAGCACGAAGTCGCGCATTAGTGCTTGTATCAGACGGAGAAGAAACCATTCCCGCCGAAGCCGCTGCTATGGCCAAAGCTGCCGGCGAAATAGGCATTCCGATCTACACGATAGGTATCGGATCCCTCGAAGGCGTTCCAATCCCCGACCACATCGATGTTTTTGGACAGATCTCCTACAAACAATTTCGAGGCAAAACCGTGTTGACCGAACTCAATGAAGGAACCCTCAAAGCCATTGCCGAACTTTCAGGCGGAAATTATTTTCATGCGGGAAACCAAGAAGACCTTCCGAAACTCATGGCTCACCTCGAGACCCTCCCCAAAAGCATCCTGAATAAAAAAAGTGAAGATACTCATATTCAACGATATCAATGGTTTACCGGCGGTGCCTTCCTCTGCTTTCTTCTCTTTTTGTGGCTCCCAAAAGGCCGGATCGTCTCTCGTAAATCCAAAAGCATTTTATTGCTCTTAATCGGTTTTTTACTCACCGGATGTTCCAATGAACTTGCTTTCAAATATCATCTCAAAAAAGCCAATGCCACCGCCATCGACAATCCAGAAATGGCGATGCACCTGTATGATAAAGCCCGCGATCAATTCCCAGCCCTGGCCCCCATTACCCAAAACAATAAAATTCGACTCGCCTACGACAACGAACAATACCATGAATCACGTCTGGCCTGGGACAAAGTCATTGAAGAATACTGTCATTTGGAAGGCGGAAAAATAGATCGATACTGCGGACCGATTTTTTATAATCTGGGCAACAGCATCTATCGCATCAGTGAAGAGGTAGAAAAAAAAGCCGACCGAGAAGCTCTAATGGAAGAAGCCGCTACCGCCTACGAGACAACTCTTGAACTCAATCCTCGAGACAAAGAAGCCTGGGAAAATCTAGCCTTTATTCGAGAACTCCTCAACCAACCACCACCGCCCCCAATGCCCGGTGAAGGTGAAGGCGATACGGAAGGCGGCGAAGGGGGGGATGATGGAGAGGGCGAAGGTGAGGGGGAAGGCGAGGGAAAAGGCGAAGGTGAAGGGCAAGGCGAAGATAAAAGTGAAGACTCTGAGAGTGAGGATGGAAGTGAAGAAAAAAGTGAGTCTGAAAAAGAGAGTGAAGAAAATTCTGAAGAACAAAGCGAATCTGAAAATTCTGAAAACCAAGACAAAGAGAATCAAGATTCAAAACAAGACCAACAACAAGGCGAAGGCCAAGGTGAGTCTCAACAAGATCAGCAAAACAAAGATCAAGAGAATCAACAGAATCAAGAAAATACGGGTTCAGACAAAGAGAATCAAGATCAAAAGCAAGACCAACAACAGCAAGGCCAGGGCAAGTCTCAGTCAGACCAAGAAAAACAAAATCAAGAAAAATCTGAAAGCAATCAAGAAAATACGGGTTCAGACAAAGAGAATCAAGATCAAAAGCAAGACCAACAACAGCAAGGTCAGGGCGAGTCTCAGTCAGACCAAGAAAAACAAAATCAAGAAAAATCTGAAAGCAATCAAGAGAATCAAGATTCAAATTCAGAAAACAACCAACAACAAGCCCCCGAAGAACTCCCTCAAAATATAAAAGACTACATGGAACAGCTCGAACAAGCGCAACAAGATCAGCAAGATAATTTTAATAGAAACCCACAACAAATACCGCGGCAAGCCCCCCGCAGGAGAAATCCTATTCGCGAAAAAATGATGGAAGACCTGGGCCAAGACCCTTTCTTCCAAGAATTCTTCTTAGGCCCACAAGGCGATCCGAATCAACCCAAACAGTTCCACCAAGACCTGCCTCAACAACACGAGAAGGATTGGTAGAAACCCATAAGTATCAACTCAACAAGCTCGTCAACCAGCTCGGATTAATAACCAAGAACCCTCCCAAGACGAGGAGCAAGAACCCTCCCAAAAAGTGAGAGTACTGAGTCATTTTTGGTGAGAAGATTTTGAGGTTCATCGTCCAAAGAGCGATCACCAAAACAAGCACATCATCAAAGATATAAGCCGCATCATACAGAGCTAATGCCGTAAGATTGGCACCCCATCCCATATCGGCGGCCACGAGCGTGGCAGTAAACATCGTCGGAATCGCAAAGCTACAAAGTAACTCCACGGCATTGACCGAAAAGGCTAATCCAATAACCCCTAACAAAACCAACCAAAGTGTTTCTTGTCCCAAGATCTGTGTTAATTTTTCATGAAAACGAGCGCGAGATTTGACATCACGAACCTCACATTCAAGCTTGGCCGTAAACGAACTCTGAAAGATCCAGAACCCCGTCACGACAGAAAAGATCCCCACAGCTCTGAAAATCCACGTCATGAGGCTACTCGCCACAAAAGCTGTAACGGCCTCAAATCCTAACAAATAACCCAGCAGGGCCGCAAAATAGATCAACGCGGAACTTCCTACGAAGACTCCCCCGATCAACCATCGATGTGACTTCTTTTCAAGTCCCAAGAGAAATCCCAAAAGCACGAGAAGCGACCACATCGCACACGGATTAAACCCGTCAATAAATCCCAGCGTCAAACTCATTACCGGCCAAGAATATTGAAGATATTTTTCCCACGACCGATCATCCTCTTCTACTGCCGCTATCGCATCAGAAGCCTGCGTCACAGGCGGACCATAATTTTTGTACAGAGCCTCGATAATCTCTTTCGGCTTAAACCCAACGATCACATCGTTCTGGATAATATTAGTCGGTACAAACTGAGCCTCTTGCCCAAGTTCGGCCATTCGTTGCCGCCAAAGCAATTTATTTTCATCATTGTGCCACACTTCATAAGACCGAATTTCAAGATCCGGATACAATTTCTCAAGCTCTGGAAACCATTTTTTCTCTTCATGACAGTGTGGACATTCGGCGCCATGAAAGAATTCCAAAACCGGCGCCCACTGTGCAAAAGCTGGCGTAACAAAAAGTAAACTTGCGAAAACGAAAAGAAGCTTCTTCATAGCCTTCGCAGTCTAGCGATGAATCCTTGCGAGATCAACGAAATTCCATACAATACCCTGGCTTTTAAAAGGTCCCGTAGTTTAATGGAAGAACACCGGTTTGCGGAACCGGCGATCCAAGTTCGATTCTTGGCGGGACCACCAGCCTTCGCTAAAGCTACGGCTGGCAGGCCACAAAGCTACGGCTGGCAGGCCACAAAGCTACGGCTAGAAAACCAATCTATGCTTTTACAAAGCTACAGCTTTTCTTTTTTCCGTCATACACCACTTTGACGGTATCCCCATCGTGTACCTGGCCGGCAAGAATCGCCTCCACAAGATGATTTTCTAAGCGATCGGCCAAGACCCGTCGAATCTGACGAGCTCCTGACTCAGGATGATAAGAGGCTTTCGCTAAAGCATTGATAGTAGATCCACCAACCTTAAGCGTGATTCGTTTTTCCTTCAGCCGTCCTTGGAAATCAATCAATTGAAGTTTTACAATTTTTTTAATGGCCTCTCTATTAAGAGGTCGAAAGATAACGGTCGAATCAATACGATTGATAAATTCCGGCGTGAAAGCCTCTCTCAGATCCTTTTCGACCTGCCCAGAAATAACCTCGAATTCATGATCATGTTCTGCTAGATCTTTTTTCGTATCTGAAAATCCAATCGCATTCGCGGTCGATTGAAAACGCTTCGCACCAATGTTTGAGGTCATAATGATGATCGTATTCTTAAACGAAATCACGCGCCCCTTCCCATCGGTCAACTGTCCATCTTCAAAAATCTGTAATAACATATTATGAACATCTCGATGCGCTTTTTCTATTTCATCAAAAAGTACAATTGAATGCGGTTTTCGACGAACTTTTTCTGTCAGTTCACCGCCCTCTTCATGTCCCACATACCCGGCGGTAGCACCGACCAAACGAGAACTCGTATGTCCGGAAGAAAACTCTGACATATCGACTTTGATCAAGGCTTTCTCATCATGATAAACTTCTTTTGCCAGCTGTTTCACCAGTTCTGTTTTTCCCACACCCGTAGGCCCAAGAAACATAAACACACCCAACGGACGATTTGGACTCTGTAATCCGAGTCGTGCACGACGAATCGATTTAGAGACTTTTCCAACCGCTTCTTTTTGGTTGATGATCTTATCATCTAATATTTTTTCTAGATCTTGTAATTGTTTCATTTCTGAATCCAAAAGCGCGGAAACCGGAATACCGGTCATCTGTTGCAAAACATTGGCGATATCAACTTTTGCAATCTTCTTCTGAACACGTCCGGTTACTTTTCGTGATTTCAAAGCCTGAATATCCTGCTCCAGCTTTTGTTCTTGCTGATGCATTTCATTCGCTTTTTCATAATTTTGGGCAATAACAGAAGCTTCTTTCTTGCGACGAATACCCGAAAGTTTTTGTCGCAGCGCTCGAATTTCTTTTCCATAAACACCTTTGGTCAATGATTTTGAAGCACAGGCCTCATCCAAAAGATCGATCGCTTTATCCGGCAAAAACCGATCGTTCACATAACGACTCGAAAATTTAACAGCCGCTTCCAAAGCTTCGTCATCAATTTTTACCAAATGATATTTTTCATAATGTTCACGAAGCCCTGAAAGAATCTCAATCGCTTCATCAATCGTCGGTTCTGGAACATCCACGGATTGAAACCGTCGAGCCAACGCAGAGTCTTTCTCTACATGCTTCCGATACTCATCCATCGTTGTAGCACCGATCACTTGGATCTGCCCTCGAGACAACGGTGGTTTTAGAATGTTTGCCGCATCCAGACTTCCCTCAGCTGATCCAGCTCCGATAATAGTATGCATCTCATCAATAAAGAGAATCACCTCATTATCGGCTTCAGACGCTTCTTCAATAACTTTCTTAAGTCGTTCTTCAAACTCACCACGATATTTCGTTCCAGCCACAAGATTCGACATAGACAATCCCAAAACTCGTTTATCAATCAATAAATCCGGCACCTCACCTTCTACAATTTTCTGAGCCAATCCTTCAACAATAGCCGTTTTTCCAACTCCGGGATCTCCCAAGAGAACCGGATTGTTTTTTCCTCGACGAGAAAGAATCTGAACCGTACGTTCGATTTCTTTCGATCGGCCAATAACTTTATCAAGTTTCCCATCCAATGCCATTTCCGTGTAATCCGTACAGAAATAATCCAGAGCGAGCTTTTTACGACGCAACCCTCTTTTAGAAGGAGGTTCTGCCGCCATACCCGGCCCCATGGTCCCAGGACCCATTTCTCCGCCTTCCATTTCAGAAAATCCGCCCTCTCCCGCCCCAAACTCCCCCTGATCCTGCTGATCATGAAGACCGACATTAATACCGACTAATATTCCATGAAGTCCCTTCAACAAAGCCTCCATTTTGTCTGTCGCCATAGCCGTCGGAGCTCCCGGAGAATTGTTTTCATACGGATTTTGAGCATCGGTCGCCTGTTTTGTTTTTTGAAACAAATCTTCTATCTGACGCAGAATCTGCTCAGATTTCACCATAAGCGAATCCAAAATTTGAACCGCCCCAGAATCTTTCTGTTTTAACAACGCATAAAGAATATGCTCTGAATCTACCATCGAGTGTCCGTAATCCAATGTCTTCTGCGCCGCCATTTCAATAACCTGCTGAGCATAACCAGAAAACACATTATTCGGATCCTCAGAAGCGCTTCCGGCAGGACGCTGTGATTCTTCTGCCAGCCTATAAGCGGTTTCATACGTCACTCCAAAATTTCTCAAAATAGCACCCGCTAAAGACTTCGGCTGTCTCAAGATCCCCAAAAGAAGATGCTGGGTCTGTACCTGATGATCTCCTAAACGACGCATTTCTTCTTGCGCCAAGATAAGAGTATTTTTAGCAAAATGTGTAAACGAATCGAAATGGGACGTCATGGGAAAAAGAGAGATAATCAAAGACTTTTCATATCATTGTAGTTTATTCAGAGAAAAACGCAATGAACTGAACTTGTCGCAAGCTAGAAATTGTTTTGAAGAGAAAATCCTTTCTGAGCCGTAAAAGTTTCTTTTATAACCACGAAATTCCCTTTTTCTCGATACACCATAGATTCTGTTTGCTTTCGATCACTTAAATATTGACGGGTTTGAAAGTGAGCCAGCTTCGCATCAAGCTGCTCTTCTTGTGAGAGCAGATGCATATGTTGTTCTGCAATTTTTGAAAGCCGATACCCCTTCATCGAAACGCTATTGAGCAAAAAGAGGTAGGAAGCCCCCAAACAGAGAACCACCAAAACAGAAAAAGCCGTCAATAAACGCCAGGTTTTAGCGATAGCAAAGGACAATCGAACTCTGCGACGAGGCATCATAGAAAAGAGGTTACCAGAACGATTTCTAAGAAGAGAATCTTCCGCCCAATACTAGTCCCCACCCCCATAACTGTCAACTCACCCCACTATAAAAAGAGCCTCTCGAGAGAAGCTCTTCTTTTGTTTCCAACATCGTTGACTAAGAAGCGCAACAACCTTTCTTGGAAACCAATCCCACCAAGAGATAAAGACCCGAAAGTCCTATCAAGAGGTAGACAATCTCGACCACAGCGGGCCAAGATCCTAAGAGGGTGGTAACAAGGTTGAAATCCAACCCGCCAACACCACTCACTAAGCCCCAATTTAGGGCGCCGACAAGGGCTAATATTTTAGCCGCCTTATCAAGTACTCCGCAATTCATAAGAGAAGTTTGGTGAAGAAATAGCAAAGTAATCTCTATTCTAAGGGGAGACCCATGTTTTCTTCAAGGAAAACCCCTTGCAGAAGATATTCATTTATGGTGCCTCTTGATTAGGCTAAATATATCAAGTGCGAAATATACCCGCCGACAAGAATAAAAAGAACCCCAGTGCCTTTGTATATCATCGTATTATGTTTCTTATGACACAGAGCATTATACCAATGATGAACCGTCTCCGGATGCAATAAAAGAATCACTCCCGTTACCGCTGAGACCCATCCCAAAAGCGTAATAAAAACCGGCCAATCCAAAACCCAAACATTATGAATAAGAAGAATCGCAAGCCCCAGAAGCAATAACAAAATTCCCACTAAACAGGTCAAAGAAACACTGGCCAGGAATTCGCGATCAATCTGTTCATAACGCTTTGGATAGATCAAAAGACCAAATCCCAAAACCAAAATAATCGGCCCAACAAATCGCGCTAAACTTAAGGAAACGTCCATAAAAAAAGTGGATAACAAATAGTATCCCTTACCTTAATAAGACTTTCTCCAAAAAGCAAATTTCTCTCCGATCCTTTACTTTAAGCAAGCCGATTCTACGAAGAGACCTTCAATAAAATATCCACCCGAACATCAAACGCATCATCAATCATTTTGTTGCCCAAACCTTTGAAGAATTTCCCAGAACCATACTCAATCCCCCAGCGCGTTCGATCCAAGGAGAAGGCGGCTGTAAGTTGATACCCCTCTTCTGAGGATTCTAATTGTGCTGGAAACGTAATCGATTTGGTAATACCTTTGATCGTCAGATCCCCTGCAACGAGAAAGTTATCCGACTGCCCTTTCGTAACCTGTGTAATTTCTAAAACACTCGTAGCAAAACGATCGACATCAAAGAAATCTTCCCCTTTCAGGTGAAGATCCATTGAATCTTTCGTCGAACCCTTCAAATCCGTAGTGTTAACCGAATGCATATCAACAACAAAGATGCCTGAAACCACTTGATCATCACTATCAACCGTCACCGACCCCGAAGTAAACTGCATCGTCCCTTCGTGCTGTCCGGTTACTTTTTTACCCACCCAATGAAACGTCGACTGATCGGTATTCAAGATATAATTCTCAACTTCTTCTACCGATTCTTCAATCATCACTTCTTTCTCAACAACTGCCTCTTTTGAGGCCTCTTCCTGAGTCTCGACCGATCCTACTTCAAGTTCTATTTGGGTTTCTGATCGTTGCTCCAAAGGCTCTGGAGTCGACTCACTCACACAAGAAACAAGTAAAACCGAAAGCGACAAGAGAATAAATTTTTTCATGGCCCCTATCCTCTCACAAACAGATCAACCGATCAAACTATTTTCAAATACCACCGTATCACAGGCAGCCCCTTCTTCCAAATATCGTTCCAAGGCGAGATACAACTGTTCCAAAGATTCATTTATTTTTTCTTGCATGATACGAAGCGCCGCGTAATCAATATTCCGCGTAAGAGGATTCACCACAAGATCTAAATTATATTCGAACTGCACGGCAAACACCGGACTTTTAAGCTTCAAAAGAGACGGAAGACTCTGATACCAACGGAGATTATAACCGCCATGAAAAATATCATTCATCTCAACCCCGAGCGGCAATCGTTCTTCCAAGTCCTTGGCAAAAAAGGCCAAAATCTCATCGGGCAAAGACACCAACTGTTCTTCTTTTTCCAAATGATCAATACGCTGAAATTTTCCAAGATTAGAAACCACAATACTTGGCATATACGCTCCACGGTTATCTAGAGTATGATCTCCTGATGTATTGTGATAATCCACCAAAAGAATCAACGGTGGATTCTCTTTATCCAACGCTTTTACACTCTTCGCTATTTTATCATGATAGGATTTCCAATGTTTTTTCAAAAAAGACTTCTTTTCTCGCGTGGTAAACTTTTTCCCACGATAAAATACAGAACGTCCAAAAAAATCTTTCTCATGAAAGGCATTTTCTAGGTCTGGCGGTCGATTCAAATCACAGATCAAACGATGTGTCGTCGCCACATGCTTTTCTCGTGCCACCGTAAATTCATCGAGTTCCCCTGTAAAAGGATCACTACACTTCCAAAGTTCGTAATCCGTCAGCGAAATTCGATCACGGATCGCCGGATCATCAATAGATGTTTGTGCGTGTGGTGCACCGATAATAATGGGGTAGGACATATTCAATAAAAAGTGAGAAGTGAAGAAACAAGGCCCTTCTCCTAAGAATAACATGTTTTAAGGACAATTGCAAGTTATCTAAGAAGACAATTCCCTCACCCCCTCAATTCCCTTGCCTTTTAGCCCTTTTCGTGCTACCGTTTGCGGGTTATGGATATACCAAAAAAACCTTTTCGACTGGTCGCTGAATTTACGCCCACCGGGGATCAGCCCAAAGCCATTAAAAAATTAAACACCGGGCTTAAAAATGGCCTGAAAAGTCAGACTCTTTTAGGCGCCACGGGAACGGGGAAGACTTTTACGATGGCGAATATCATCCAAGAACAGCAACGACCAACGCTGATTTTGGCCCATAATAAAACGCTTGCCGCCCAGCTGTGCGCGGAGTTTCAGCAATTTTTTCCGGATAACGCCATAAGCTATTTCGTGAGTTATTACGATTACTACCAGCCGGAAGCCTATATGGCGAAAACCGATACTTTTATTGAAAAAGAAGCGACCATCAATGAAGAAATTGAGAAATTTCGACATGCTGCGACCATGAACCTTCTAACGCGCGAAGATGTGATCATCATCTCTTCTGTTTCTTGTATCTATGGTTTGGGAGACGTCGAAACGTATAAATCCATGGCTTTTGAAGTCAAAATCGGCGAATCCTATCCCCGGAAGAAATTTTTACAACAACTTATTGGTATTCAGTACCAACGTACTGGAAGCGATCTCACGCGAGGAACTTTTGAAGTCTTGGGCGATATTATTACGATTTTCACCCCAAACGCTGACACCGCCTACCAACTCGAATTTTGGGGCGATGATCTGGACAAGATCACCGAAATCGACGCCTTCACGGGTGAAGCCATCGAAGGAAAAGAATCCGTCATGATCTTCCCGGCTAAACACAGTGTCACCACGCCCGAAAGAATCGCCAAGGCCGTTGAATCCGTAGAAGCGGAACTGACAGACCGACTCGCTGAACTGAAAAAAATAGGAAAAAATCTCGAAGCCCATCGCCTCGGACAACGCGCCAAGTATGACATCGAAATGCTCCGCGAAATGGGCTACGTCAACGGAATTGAGAACTACACCCGACATCTTTCTGGAAAAGCTCCGGGAGAACCCCCTGCGACACTCCTCGATTATTTCCCCAAAGACTTCCTCTGTTTTATCGATGAATCCCACATCACGATTCCGCAGGTCGGTGGGATGTTCAACGGAAACCTTTCACGAAAAAACTCACTCGTAGAACACGGATTCAGGCTCCCCAGTGCCCATGACAATCGCCCTCTCCGATTCGAAGAATTTGAATCCAAAATCGGTCAGGCGGTTTTTGTATCAGCCACCCCCGGGAAATATGAATACGCACACTGTTCAAAAAAAGAAATCATCGAACAGATCATTCGTCCGACGGGACTCTTGGATCCAGAGATCGAAATTCGACCTTCCAAACATCAGATCGATGATGTCCTCTCAGAAATTCGCGGGACTATCGCACGAGGGAATCGAATCCTGATTACCACTGTCACCAAAAAATCTGCTGAAGATCTCTCTGAGTATCTCGTCGAAGCGGGTGTCAAAGCCAAATATTTACATTCTGAAATCGAAACGATTGAACGTATTGAAATTTTGCGGGAACTTCGAGAAGGAAAGATTGATGTTATCGTTGGAATTAACCTCCTCCGAGAAGGGTTAGACCTCCCTGAAGTCGAGCTCATCTGTATTTTAGACGCCGACAAAGAAGGTTTCTTACGCTCTCGCGATGCATTACTACAGGTGATCGGTCGTGCCGCTCGTAACAGCGAAGGTCGCGTCATCATGTACGCCGACCGGAGAACCAACGCCATCAACGCCTCCATCGAAGAAACCGATCGACGACGAGAAATTCAAAAAGCCTACAACATAAAACACAACATCACACCGACGACGATCAAAAAAACCATCATCGATATCTCCAAAGATCTCGCCGGCGGCAAAACACGCAACTTCAAGAAACTCACCAAACGCGAAGAAATCGAACGCATGGTCAAAGAACTCAACGCCGAAATGGATATCTCTACCAAGAATCTCGACTTTGAACGCGCCGCAATCCTGCGGGATGAAATCTATGAGTTAGAAGAGAAAATGAGGAAATAAAATATGATTGAAGCACGAAAAGGCGATCTTTTTATTCTCATCTCAATCCTTCTTTGGAGTAGTTTTGCCGTCATCACAAAACTCTCTTTTCAAATACTTCCCTTCCTTTGGTCAGCCTCCCTCAGCATACTTATAGCTACTATTTTTTTCTTCTATCGCGAAAAAAAATCCGCATTGATACAACATAACGCTTGGAAAGATATATGGGGGACAACCATTCTTATCGGTATTCTTTACTATGGACTCTTCTTTTATGGACTTCAGTATACCAGCGCCGGAAATGCTGGAGTATTGGGACTCACTGAAATATTTTTTGCGTATCTTTTTTTCATAGTACTCGCCAAAAAGGAAGCATGGGTTCCTTCTCATGCGCTCGGGGCTACTCTAATGATCATCGGCGCGATTTGTGTCTTGGCGCCCAATCAATGGACATCTCAATGGGGCGATTTAATTATCATTCTCGCAACGATTTTTTCCGTGTGGGGAAATGCTTATATGAAAAATGCCCGAACCAAAGTCTCCTCAGATGTCATTATGTTCTGGAGAAGCCTTATCAGTGGCCTTTTCTTACTCGGCCTGGCATTTCATGTCTCCCCGCCATTTCCGGCGCTAGAAACCCTCACAGAAGCCCTCCCCATACTTCTTGTGAACGGACTCCTTCTTATGGGCCTTTCTAAAATATTTTGGATCGAAGGTATTCACAGAATCCCTATATCACGTGCCATGTCGATTGCTCCTCTCGGCGCAGCCTTCACCCTCCTCTTGGCCTTCTTCTTTCTGGGAGAAATACCTACTAGCTATCAACTCTTAGGCCTGGTTCCAATCAGTGCTGGAGTATGGTTGTTAGTAAAAAAATAAGACAAAAAAATAACCTTAGATGAAACATCTAAGGTTAAGATTTAATTTGTATGATAACTAGCTCAACGCTTTCTTTGCACTCGCTGAAAGCAAAATACCTTCTGCGACTTCAAGTTTTTTGGTCAACGTTCCGTCTCCCAAAATCTTTACTTTAGCGTTGTTTTTACGGATCAAGTTCTTTTCGATCAAGGTTTCAAGGGAAACTTTCTCCCCGTCTTTGTAATTTTCTTCAAGCGTATCAAGATTCAAGATCTGTGCTTCCACTCGGTTTGGGTTTTTGAACCCACGGAGTTTTGGCATACGATCGAGCAGTCCAGACTGTCCTCCTTCAAACCCAGGACGGACACCACCACCAGCACGTGAGTTTTGACCTTTACACCCTCGTCCAGAAAAACTTCCTTTTCCGGATCCGTCTCCGTGTCCTACACGAGTACGACGTTTTCGAGCGTTTGGTTTCAAATCGTGGATTTTCATAGTTCTTTTAAATTATTTTTCAGATTTTTTAACATCAGATTTTTTAGCAGGTTTTTTAGCTGCCGGTTTTTTTGCTGGAGCTTTGTCTTTAGAGGCCCCTGATTCTACAGCGGGCTTGTCCGTTTTTACTTC
>DGOF01000029.1 GCA_002389285.1 Patescibacteria group bacterium UBA4473 | reverse complement strand
GGGAGATGAAGGAAAAGGAAAGATGGTAGACGCGGCAAGTGCAGAGTTTGATATCATCTGCAGAAGTAGTGGTGGTGGCAATGCCGGGCACACGATTATTGTCGATGATAAAAAATTTGTTTTCCACATTTTGCCCTCGGGACTTTTACACCCAGACACCATCGGCGTCGTTGGAAATGGAACCGTTATTTGCCTCCCTGATCTTTTTGACGAACTCAAAGGTCTTACAAAAGAAGGCATTAATATTGAAGGTCGCATTAAAGTTTCACTGCGGGCACATTTGATCTTTGAATATCACAAAAAAATAGATGCCGAACTCGAACGACGAAAAGGCGATAAGAAAATCGGCACCACCTGCCGGGGAATCGGACCCGCCTACGCCGATAAGATTGGACGAATCGGCATCCGTTGTGAAGACCTCCTCGACAAAGAACTTCTCAAAGAAAAATTAGAAGCCAACTGCAAATTTCACAGCGAATGCTACGACATAGAACTCGACGCAGAAGCCGAATTCCAAGAAATACTCGCAATTCGGGAGCAGGTAAAACCATTCCTGACCGATACACGTAAATTTTTGTTTGATGCAGCCCAAGAAGGTAAAAAAATACTTTTCGAAGGCGCCCAGGCCCATCATCTCGATATTGATCATGGAACCTATCCTTTTGTAACCTCAAGCTCTATCTCTATTGGAGGCGTCAATACCGGATTAGGAGTCCCTCCTAAAGCCATAAGCGGTATTGTAGGTATCGCAAAAGCCTATACCACGCGTGTTGGCGAAGGCCCTTTCCCCTCAGAGCTCGAAGATGACTTAGGCGAACAACTCCGCCAACAAGGATTTGAATTTGGAGCCACCACCGGTCGCCCCCGTCGATGCGGTTGGTTTGATGCGGTCGTCGTAAGAAATAGTGTCGAAGTAAACGGTATTGATACGATTAATCTCACCAAGCTTGATGTCCTTTCCGGACTTCCTGAGATCAAAATAGCAACGCGTTATTTTCTCGATGAAACAGAACTCTTCACCGTCCCCACGACGCGAAAAGCAAACAAAAAATTAGAAATCGAATACGAAACACTTCCCGGATGGGACGAAGATATCACCCAGATTAAAAAATTTGAAGATCTTCCCCAAAATGCACAAGCCTATGTGCTCCGTCTCGAAGAACTCATTGGATCCCGTATCCGTATCATTGGAACCGGACCCGACCGACAAAACCTCATTTTTAGACGCTAATCTCCTAACGCCTCCGCACTCTCCCCAACCATGGACAATTCCCAAGCCTGGAACGCCGTTCTTACCCGTCTCTCTGAGAAACTTTCTCGAATGGAATTCCATACCTGGTTTAAAAAGGTGCATATTGCGGAAATATCAGGGGGCGCCGTCCTCATCGCCTGTCCAACCGAGATGAATAAGAATTGGCTGGAGAACAAATACAACGGGATGATTCTCACCAACCTCAAAGCCGTTCTCCCAGAAATTCAAAAAGTATACTTCAAAGTCGATTTATCCCTGGCCGACAAAGCCCCCGTTCACGCACCAATCTTTGAAAAACCCAAAGCCCCACGGAAACTTCCCAACCGTCCAGACGTAAAACTCGCCGAGGGCGTTGAATCACGTATTATCCACCCCAAGTTCACCCTTGGGAATTATATCGTAGGAGACGAGAACAGAATGGCGCATGCGGCCTGTATGGCTGTTGCCGAAAGCTCAAAAAAAGGACAAATCAAGAAATACAATCCAATCTTTATTTATGGAGGGGTCGGATTGGGAAAAACACACCTCCTTCAGGGAACAGCGAATGAAATTCTAAAAAAGAATCCTGACGCCGTCATCGTCTACACCACATCAGAACGATTCATGAATGAAATCATAAAAGCCATTCGTGAACGAAAAAATAATGAATTTCGAAAAAAATACCGACGCGTAGACGCCCTTATTATCGATGACGTGCAATTTTTTGAAGGGAAAGAAAAAACCCAGGAAGAACTCTTTAACACCTTTAATGATCTGTACGAGTTTCAAAAACAGATTATTTTTTCTGCTGACAGACCGCCTTCTGAACTGGCTGGAATATCAGATCGACTTCGTTCCCGTATGGGATGGGGACTCTCGGTAGATGTCAAAATGCCAGGATTTGAAACTCGCATGGCTATTGTCCAAGAAAAAATGAAAGACCGAAGCCTGATCCTTCCCCAGGACATTCAAGAATTCATCGCCTCCAACACACGCCACAATCTTCGGGAAATGGAAAACGTACTCACCCAAATTTCTGCGGAAATTGAACTGACCAACATTTCTCCTACGGTTCAGTCTGTCAGTAAAATTTTCAGAAAACTTAATCCATCCGAAGACATTCTCACCGTTGAAAACAGTAAAAAAGGATTTGCACGATCAACCGATGACGTCATAACTGCGGTCAGTGACTATTTTCAAATCCCGGCCACAGATCTACTTGGAAAATCTCGAAAAAAAGAAATAGTCTATCCTCGTCAGATTGCCTGGATTCTCTGCAAAGACCTCCTCGACATGAGCTTTGAAGCTATTGGAAAGGATTTTGGCGGCAAAAACCACACCACTATCATGCACGGCATCCGAAAAATCGGAGGTCTCAAAAGAAAAGACTCCCCCACCGCACGACACATCCATGCCTTACGAAAAGATTTGGGAGTCCGATAAGCGCGCAAATAATTAATTTTAAAAACCCCCGTTCTATGAACGAGGGCTTATTTTTTTTACTCAGAAATTTATTCCTTTCCCTCCTCTTTCTCTTCGCCTTCTGCAGCAGTACCTTCTTCACCTTCTACTGCGACAGCTTCTTCTTCTTTTTCATCTTCCATGTGTCCTGTGATAGAACAAATAACCGTATCAGGCTCAAGGTTCATGATTTCAAACTTTTCAGGATCAAGTCCCAAAGATGAGACATTAATATGATCATGAATATTTTCTAACACTGAAATATCAATCGTAATCTCTGCAGGAATCTCCGTTGGCAAACAACGAATAGAGATAGAGTTGTGATCCTGCATGAAAATTCCTCCTTGGTTTTTGACCGCCAAAGATTCTCCCACAAAAGCGAAAGGAACCTCCACCATTGTTTTTTCTTTCAGGTTCACCGCATAAAAATCTACATGTTGAATTTCCTGTCGTGAGGGATGTAAATCCAATCGATGGATCAAAACCGGAATAGATTTTCCATCCAAATCAATCTCTACCAAAGCAGAGGTACCGGCTTTACGATACAGACGCAAGAGATCTGAGTAAGCAACAGAAACAGACTCTGAATCAAACCCTTTCCCATAAACAACGCCTGGAACACGTCTTTCGGCACGAGTCTCTCGAGCTGATTGTTTTACTGAAGCATCCCGTCCCTGAGCCGCAAGCGAATATTTTTCTGCCATAATTTTCTTTGAAAAGCCGGGCCATTGTAAGGTTTAGCCCCTCGGTGTCAACTTTTTTAGCTTATAAGATTCACAATGTCATTCCAGGTCACCGCCACGAGAAAAAGCATTAAAAGCACATAGCCCCCCAAATGAACGGCATTTTCCAGACTCTCATTGATTTTTACCTTCAAAGGCTTCAGCACTAATTCAACGAGTTGGAACAACAATCGCCCCCCATCCAAAGCAGGAATAGGCAACAAATTCATGACCGCCAAAGACAAAGAAAGCAAGGCCGCTAACTTCAAAATGGCTATAAATCCAGAAGGAACTACTTGATGTGTTACATCCGCAATACCCACGGGACCGGCCAAACCTTCCGGAAGACTTCCTGTTTGTACAAGCTTACGAGGAATTTCAATAGCCTTTTCAAGGATAACCCCCGTCAAACGCTTTGTTTCGTGAAGGGAGAACAAAAAAGACTGAGGGAATCCATATCGTATTTTTTCCATAGTAATAATTTTCCGACGTCCCTCCTCATCCGGTTCACTCATCTCAACCAGTCCGGCCTCCTCCGCGGCCGAAAGCTCAGCCTGTGAAGTAATAATCGGAGTCGCCCCCGCCGTAAACACAATAGTAAGAAGAACAATCGTTCCTATGAAATTCATAAAAACACCCGCCAATGTCACGGCCATTCTTTTCCAAAGCGCCGCAGAAGAAAAACTCCTTGGGTCTTTGGAGTTTTCTTCTTCCCCCAACATTCGAACAAATCCCCCAAAAGGAACCGCATTCAGGGTATATTCTGTTTCGCCTATCTTTTTTCCCCATATTTTTTTCCCCAACCCCAGACCAAATTCTTCGACTTTAATACCTGACTTCCGGGCCACATAAAAATGCCCAAACTCATGAATCAGAATAAGAAAAGAAAAAATAACCACGAAGACAAGAAGAGAAATCAAAACCATAGATAAATTTTAAAGAGAAATGTTATAAATTATTCTGAAAGAGTATAGGGAGACTCAGTGACATTTCAATACGCGCAGGATTATTTTAGGCACCCCTTTCAAAAACCCCTGTTTTTTCAAGACCTCCAAGCTATAACTCGAACAACTGGGATAATCTTTACATCCCAAAAAAGGAAACGCCGAACTCCAAAAAGAATGATCCGGTGACAAAAGGAGCCGATAGAGCTTAATGACCTGTATTAAGATCCAAGCCAAAAGCTTATCAAGCCTACGCATTTGACTTCAAAAAATCTTTGATCATCTCTTCCGCGGATGTTTTTGCCCCCGTCTGTTCGATTCGCTGCTGAATCGTCTTCCGATCATAACCCAAGCCTTCTAATGCTGTGATGGCCTCCTCTAGCGCAGGAGAAGCCTGTGGGCCCTCAGACGCTGTCAGATCAAGTTTACCCCGCAATTCAATAATCAATCGCTCAGCGGTCTTTTTACCCAAGCCGGGAATCTCCGTCAAAACCGGGACATCACCGTGTTCAACTGCCGTCATAAATCTTGCCGGACTCATCGATACAATTTGAAGCCCTATTTTGGGCCCAATACCGGAAACCGAAATAACTTTTATAAAAAGCTGTTTTTCATCTTTATGCCCAAACCCATACAATGAAATCTCTTGTTCTCTCACCACGGTAAAAATTTCAGCCGAGATCTTCTCTCCCTCTTTGCACTCCGCTAAAAGCGATCCGGCTGGATGCACACTATACCCAACACCCCCAGAAGTCTGTATCAAGACCTCTTTGGCGTCCATACGAGCCACGATACCGGAAAGAAAACCAATCATTTTAATCTAAATTTAATGTTTCCAAGTTCTCAAAAAAGATTCCACCCATTCTTCTTGCGCGTGATCCATGGCGGTAAGACCCTTTTCATCTTTTACATAAATATTGGCTCCCGCTTCAAGCAACACTTCTAAAAGCACCTGTGTATCGCCTTCAAAATCAAAAAGAACCGCCTCCATTAAAGCCGTAGATCCAAAATCATTTTGTAAGTTAACATCCGCCCCCGCCTCCAAAAGCACGCGCACCACATCAATATTATGGTTGAATGCCGCTATCATCAAAGCCGTTGAACCTTCATTGAATCGGGCATTAATATCCACAGATTTCCCATCAAGAAGCTGTTCCACTTGCTGAGAATCACCGCTTCGAGCCGCATCATGAAGCGGCGGAAATGGACCCTCTACCAAAAGAATCCCCAGAAAGAAAACACCGACAATAACCGTAAGAGAGCCAATAATACTCACGGTATAAAAAAAATTCCTTCTCCACTGCTTCTGGTATATCCAAGAGAAAATATGCATAAAAAGAATAAAGTTTGGTGGAGCATATCGGACTCGAACCGATGACCTCATGCATGCCATGCATGCGCTCTAGCCAAGCTGAGCTAATGCCCCGTAAGTGAGGTCATTTTAATCAAGAAAATACTTTCATCAAGCCAAAACACCGGCCACACTCGCACTCACCCCCTGTGTCGCAATAGCTACCGCCGGTGGCAGCATCAAAAGTCCCGCAGCAATCATCAATCCTCCCTTGAAGATATTTTTTCCTGTTTCTTTAAACGATTCCGAAAGAGAATTGATACTCATCAGTCAGAACATACCACGTTTGACAAAAAGATCAAAACAAATAAAAGAAGTACATGCGAAACATATTAAGAACGCCCGATATAAAAGATGGATTTACACATTTTTCTCATATCGGAGGAACCTGCATCGAACCAAATATAAAACTTATAGAACTTCAAGAAATACTTATAAGAGAAGGGTTTGTCTTAACTGGGGAACGAAGGCAAGAATTTATGAACCTAGAAGATAGACCCGAAAATGATTTACAACAAACACTTCAAGCCGTTCTCGAATCAGTGAAAAATGATGTTTTAATAGCTCTTTCACAAGTAACCGTTGCCCCCATCTCTATCGACGAAAGACTCTCTGCTGTCTGGATCGAAAAAGCCTCTGATTCGAGCAATTGTAAAACCCATCGAGACGCAAGTGATCCAAAAATACTACGCGCCACCTTTAGCGTTTCTCCGACTCGAATCTTACCACCAGACATACAAGTTCCCATTTCTGAAGAATACTGGAATGCCTACCACTATCCATCCGGTGAGATTTTCATGCCAGAACTAGACCCTCTCACTACAAGATCTACCGATGGAAACATTCAAATAATGACCGGAACAACCTATCACCGGGCACCATATCCTAATGAAATTCAAAAAGACTTCCAAGAGTTATTCGGCTCATGCTTAAAAACACATCCTCGCATCTTTGGATCTATTTGGGGAACGATTGCTTAAGTATTTTAAGCCTCCTCCGACAAAGAGCCCTCCAATCTTCTCCAGAACTCTCTGTACCCCACCCAACTCGTATCTTCGAAAAAATTCACCGATACATCTGCCATCTCTCGGTATTTTTCCTCACGCCAGGCCAAAAGATCTGGATAACATCGACGCAGAGCTTCTTTTTTATCTTCGCCCTCTTGAAGATCAAAACTTTCTCCCCAGACGACCGGCTTCGGATGCGCAAAGAAATGATCGATCATTTTGTCTTTCATAGCCGCAGGCAACTCAAGATTAATAACCAAAAAATTATTTTTCACAAACTCTTGTGCCTCTGAAGGGAGATAAACAACGCTTCCTGTCGTATCTAGAACAATATTTTTGTTCAAGCTAAGATCAATATTTGTTGTGAACTTTTTCTCGTGCTGTAAATATTCTTTTACATGCTCCTCAAAATTTTCCTCATACGGATAACCCATCCAGTTCGCCAGCGCTGACATATTCTTCAATTGCATACCCTCAGCAATCAAATCATCCACACTCACCTGAAAAAACTTATCAAACTTGGCCATTTCTCTGGCTCGAAAACTTTTTCCCACATTCGACATTCCCACAAAAGCCACCCTCAGAGAATGGTTCTGTTTCTTTTCGTGAAGTTGTTCAGGCGTCAAAATCATAATTTCAAGTCAGGATTGTGTCTTTCAGGGAACCAAGATCTGCTTCTATAATCCGAGCGATTTTATCGTGGGTCAAAACAGATTGCAATCTTTCCGGTAAAGATATTTCATGACCCAAAACTTCCACCATAAGTTCTTGAAATTTTCCTGGATGCGCGGTTGAAACAGTAACCCCAAGAACCGACTCATCGACTTCTTGTTTATATTTTTGAAGGCCTAAATAGCCCACCGCTGTATGAGGGCACATCTCATAATCATATTTTTCAAAGACATCCTTCATCGCTGCTCGCGTCTGATCATCCGTAAAAGAAGCGCCCCATGCATCTTTCCTGAGTCCCTCTAGGTCCTCTTTATAAAGCTCTGCAATGCGATAAAAATTACTCGGATGTCCGATATCCATCGCATTCGAAATCGTCGAAATAGAAACCCCTGGATCAAAAGATCCTGTCTGCAAAAAATCAACAAACGGATGATTTGTGTTCTGCGCCATAATAAATCGATCGATCGGAGCTCCCATACGCTTTGCCATCAAGCCACCCGTAACATTCCCTAAATTTCCGGAGGGCACAGAATAGACGATTTTTCGCCCCGGAAACTGTTTTTGAAGTTGAAGACTCGTCCAAAAGTAATAAAAACTCTGCGGCAAAATACGTCCGACATTAATAGAGTTCGCCGACATAAGATTTATTTGGTCGTTGAAATCTTGATCCATAAACGCTTCTTTGACCATGCGCTGACAGTCATCAAAGTTTCCCCTCACCTCTAAAGCCTGCACATTCTGCCCGAGCGTAGTCAATTGTTTTTCCTGCAAGGGAGAGACCCCTCCTGACGGATATAGAATAAAAACCTGCATATTTTCCATCCCTCGAAAAGCATGCCCCACCGCCCCACCGGTATCACCAGAGGTCGCGACAAGCAACGTCTTTTTCTGATTTTTTTGAAGCAAGAAGTACTCAACACATCGCGCCATAAATCGCGCCGCAAAATCTTTAAAGGCGGCCGTAGGTCCATGAAAAAGCTCTAACACAAGCTGATCAGCCTCTAACGCATGAAATGGCACGGAAAAGTCATAGGCTTCCTTACAAATACGTTGCAAATCTACTTCCCGAATACTCGATCCCACAAAACACTGCGCCACCTGCGCCGCCACCACAGGAAAAGATTGTTCTGAAAAAGTTTGTAACTGATCCTCTGAAAAAGAAGGAAAGCTTTCCGGCATAAAAAGCCCCCCATCAGAAGCAAGGCCTGTCATAAGGGCCTGCTCAAAATCGGCGGTAATCTGTTTGTTTTTCGAAGAATAAAACTTCATGACGAGGACTTATCTCTTTTCAAGAACTTCACAAAAAGCCAGTACTTCTTGTTTTTGTACTTTTTGCTGCAACGTATCGGGCGTATCGTTCTCATCAACGAGAACTTTTCTCTGCAACACTTGCTCACCCTCATCAACTTCAGCAGAAGTTCTATGCACGGTACATCCCGCATACTTTTCTTCGTACTCAAGTACTTTTTTATGAATTTCTAAATTCATCAATCCTGCAAATTTAGGAAGGAGTGACGGATGAACATTAAGACTTATATCACCAAATTGATCACAGTAGAGAGCCGACAAAACACGCATCCACCCCGCCAAAAGAATTATATCCGGATTATGGCTTCGTACAATATTGATCAACGCTCGATCATATTCTTCACGTGAAAGATTGTCATCCTCTCCCAAAACTTCAATATTACTTATCCCCGCCTTTTTTGCTTTTTCAAGGGCCTCACAATCAGGTTTATTCGTAACAAAGAGAACAAACTCTACATTTGGTATTCGTCCAAACGCCTGTCGATCCAAAAGTCCCTGAAAAGTTGTCCCTCGTGTAGAAGAAAAAATAGCGACGCGTTTCTTTGGAGAAAGCGCCGGTAAATGAGATTTCAAAACCCCCTCTAGTAAAGACTTGGCCGTAGCCTCCATGTCTCCATCATACTCCTGATTAATTTCTATATCCGCAGTAGCCGAATAAATATCCTTACGCTGAGCCCACAACATATCAATTTCCTGAGAAAAAGGCACGGAAGGATTCAGCTGAGGACGCTTTCCTGATTTATCCTGCATCAAAAACTTTTTCACTTTTGAAAAATTCGGATTTACAAAGACAAAAGTCCCCGTCTTTTTTAAATTCTGAAGATTTTTAGAATTCTCAATCGTACCCCCTCCGGTGGCTAAAATACCAGAAAAATTACGACAGAAATCATGCGTCACCTTTTGTTCGACTTCTCGAAAAACCTGCCAACCATGTTTCTCTACAAAATCTACAATAGATTCCCCCAATACGAATTCTACCTCTTCATCAAGGTCCGCAAAAGGAAGCCCTGAAACTTTGGCAAGCGCACGACCTATTGTCGTCTTCCCGGCACCTCGAAATCCTACGAGAACGATATTCTGCTTTTTCACGGGTTCTCTTTTACCAAATTTGAAGGAAAAGGTCAATGATTTTAGGCAAGAAAATATTTCTTTCAACTTTTTTTTGTCCCGGAATCACTTGGTACTTCGTTATATTTTTTGTACAATAGATCTATCTATTTAAAAATGAAACATACAAAAAAATTAGGCTTCAGTGTTTTGATTTGTCTCTTCAGTATCTCGAGTACACAGGCTCGATTTACAGATTTTTTAAGTATTCCTACCTGGGCAGAGCCAGCTATTGATAAAGTCCAAACACAAAAAATAATGACGGGGTTTGGCGACGGAACATTTCGTCCAGACAAAGAACTCAACCGTGCTGAAGCACTTACGATTCTCCTGCGCACCAAGAATGTCGACATCAAGAACACCGTCGGACGCTCCCCTTTCAAAGACGTTCCTCGCGAAGCCTGGTTTGCAAACGCCGTCATCGAAGGCACCAACAAAGGATGGATTAAAGGCTTCCCCAATGGAACATTTCGACCAGATAAGATTCTCAATAATGCCGAATGGGCCACACTCGTATCCCGAGCCTTTGAACTCGAGCGAGAACAAGAAGTTTCTTTTCTCGATGTCCCCGCAAAAGCCTGGTTCGCAAAACCCGTCCGACACCTACAGGCCAATGAGTTAATTCGACGACGATCCCGAACCTTTCACCCCGACGAATCCGTCACCCGTGCCGAAGCCGCCTGGCTCATGGCTGAAATTTTGAAAAAACCACGCCTCACGGGAACCTCTGCCTCAAATAACTTCTCTAGCAGCCGACGAGTGAGTTCTCGCCGGACAGCCATCAAGCCTCGCGACTTCAACCCCAATCAACAAGGCTATGAAGTTGAAAAAAAAGAATTAACGATTTTTGCCGAACCCAAACCAGAGCCCGTAACCATTACAAGATCTGATGAATGGAAGTACATTGGTCTCACTAAAATAAAAAACACAACGGATGACCGCGTTGAATTTCATTCGGTAGAACTCGAACTACGATTTGAAAACAGCAGTGTTGGCCCCGAATCAAACTTTCACCTCAAACTCGAAACCGAAAATCAAGTCCTCGAAGGGCGCCTGAATCGCAATGGAGAAATTGTCTTTGGAGGCATGAAGATAACCATCCTCTCAGGATCGACCAAAAGCTTCCGAACCTACCTTCGCCCAGAAAAAGAAGACAGCTTCTATTCAAAGCCTGGTAACGGAACTATTTCTATTATTAATGCCGATGCCTCTATGATCAGCACCTTCAAAAGTGACAGCATCGATCGATCAACGGGCTTCCGAAGTGCTCCGATCCGTGTTAAGAATAGATTACTCACGCCGATTCGATTTGACCCATAAAAAAGTTGACAATCCTTGAGCATTTCGTAATATTACTCCCGACCATGACAGTACAAGTACAAAAAAGAGACGGCGAATCTTCTGAGAAACTTTTAAAACGTTTCTCGGGACATATTAAATCTTTGCGTTTAATGCAAAAATTTCGAGCACTGCGTTTCAATAAACAGTCTCCTCGAAAACGAACGATTCGTGAATCAGCTATTATGAGAGAAAAGCACCGAGCTGAAAACAAACGAAAACAGTTCTTGAGCAACTAAAACAGATGCTTCGTATAAAAACAGCCCTCCGGTATGCGAGGCGTTTTTTATCGAATCTGGATCAACCCGCCCTCGAAGCCGAAATTTTACTTTGTTATGCTTTAGAGCGGGACAGATTTTTTATAAAGACAAATCCCGCGCATAAAATAAATGATTTAAACACACTAAAATTTTTATATGTTCTGGTGCAACGCCGTTTTCACATCCCCGTTGCATATATCACCGGCCACAAAGCCTGGTCAGATTTTGATCTTAAAGTAAACAAACACGTCCTCATCCCACGCGATGAAACCGAAATTCTCTGTCATCACATCCTAGACACGCAGCCCTCCCCCACATCCATTCTCGATATCGGAACAGGTTCCGGCTGTATCAGCCTTTTTATGGCGAAACATTTTCCGGCATCAAAAATCACCGCCTTCGATATTTCCCACAAAGCTCTCAAAACCGCCCAAAAAAATGCAAACACCTATAATTTTTCAAATATAAAGTTTCAATACTCAGATCTTTTAAAAACCTGTCCCCAGGAATCCCACTATGATCTAATCATTGCCAACCTTCCATATGTTCCCGAAAAGCTCCCCATCAGTTCCGAAGTAAGCAAGGAGCCCTCCTTAGCGCTCTTTTCTGGATCAGACGGCCTGAACCACATTCGTCGTCTCAAAGACCAACTGACGTCAAAAAAAATAGCCTTTCAACAACTCTGGCTCGAATTCCTCCCCCAACAGGAATCATCTATCAAAAAAATATTTGAAAATTATAAAATCCAATTTTTTCCGGATTTAGAAAACAAAATATTTTTTGCGCTTATTTACTCTTCTTCGCATACTCTTCCACAAAGATCGCCACAGAAGCCGCAACAGGAATCGCAAAAATCATCGCTAAAATAGAAAGAGGAACCCCTCCAACGGCATAACCCAAAATACCACCAATCGCGAGTGCTAAAATAGTTACCACGGCTGAAAGTCCCACGACACGTTCCATAATTAAGGGCACTAAAAAGTTTCCTTCCAAAAACTGCGCGACAAGCATCCAGATCAAAACCGCTAACAAAAGGACCCAAGAAACATTCAACGCAATAAGTCCGGCCAAAAAACCCGTTATCAAAACACCAATATAAGGAAAAAGTTCCATAAAAGCCGAGAGCAAACCAATCGTCGCCGCATACTTCATCCCCAAGGTCCATTCAAGCCCTTTCATTCCTATGTACATAAAAAGTCCCATACAAATCATGAGGACCACCTGTCCACGAAACCATTCAGACATCTTTCTCTGAATACTTTCTGATTTTTCAAGAATATAAGATCTCTCTCCACGAGGGAAAAGAGCCAACAAGAATCGTCCAATCGTCTCGCGCTCCATAAGAATAAAGAAAAGCAGTACCAAGGCAAAAATGAAATTAAAAACACCCTGAAACACACCACTAAGAATTGAAAAAGTAGAGCCCGCAACGTTTTGAAGATTTCGAGAAATGGCAACCAAGTTCGTCGAAAGAAACATCTGTACTTCTTCACTATTAAACTGAACACTCTTCAAAAAGGGCTCCAAGATAGGAATATCTAACGCCCCCTCATCAAGAAACCGACGAAGGTCTGACGCAATAGCCGAAAGCTGTTCTCCTAAAATCGGAATAACTTTTACAAAAAGAATCCCCACAGCCCCCAGAAAAATAATATACAATACCAAAATCGCTAACGGTCGAGGAACATGCTTGGATTCAATCACATCGAGAATAGGTGACAATCCCATCGCCATAAAAAAACAAACCACCGAAACAATAATAATACTCTGAAGCTCTATAAAAATACGACTGAGCGCCAAAAATGCAGCCACCACCAGAACCACCTTCACAATCGTGAACAAAGAAATCTCTAATGTCACAACTTGGGGCGGAGAAGATTTGGAAGTAGTAACCACCTTTTTTACTGGTTTTTTAACTGATTTTTTCTGAGTTTGACGCGCCTCATAATTATCTTTCAAAGATTGTAATTTTTGGATCTGACTCACGATTTGCGAAATGATTTTTTTCATCGAAAACATTCTCGCACAAAGCAAAAAAGAGAACAAGCGCCTTTTCTGCGCTGTTCCTTCTCATGCTCGATATTCACCTCAATTCTCACACTACTTGTTCTGTGATCGTGAAATCTGTTTTGCTTTGTGCAACGTATGCTTTCTCATACGAGGACAATACTTATTGAGCGTAAATTCTTTTGGATTCGTATTCTGCGTATTGAGAAGAATTTTATAATTTTCTACACGCTTCCCCTCTTTTTCCATACATTCAGTACAGTAGAGAGCGAAGAAATGACGTTTTTTTGTTGCGCGAGCCATGTTTCAAAGGGCAATTATCAAGTAACAAGTGAGCAATAAATCTACGAGAGTCTACTAAAAAAGGTGTTTCTGTCAAAACTATAAATTCTCAGCCAGGAGTTCAATCTCTACCCCTTCCGGGGCATCCGCCTTCACCCCACAAATACAAGACAAAATTTCATCTTCTTCCACATCAATATGCTGCGGTCCGATAGCCGCCCGATCGAGATATTCTTTCCCTTTCTTAACGGTACAAACACAGGTTCGACAAGCTCCAACTCCACAAGAAAAAGGAATCGGTGCTCCTGCATCCTGCGCCTGTGATCCGACAGATTCATCCGCCACAGAATCAAATGCTGCAGCTTGAGTGCCGGTATGATCGGTAATAACAACTTTGGCCATGTAATTTTTTTTTAAATCAAAAGCATTATAACTTCTTCTTCCATTTACGCCACTTTTCAATAAACCAATTAAGCCAATACTTTTTCCGAAGCGGAAAATCCTGTACATGCAGATAATTACGTTCTTCACCTCCAAAACCTTTTTTAAAACGAGAAAGTCCATACCAGGGATGCTTTTTTTCATCATCTCCACACACACCCCAAAAGTTAAATTCCAAACAGCCTCGTGATTTTGCCTCACAAATCGCCGACCAAATAGTCGCATGTGCTACGGGAAGTTTTGAATAAGAAGACGCTCCCTGATGATAATATCCCGCATTCTTGTCGAACACAATTATTGAACTTGAGTAATTTTTTTGATCAATGCTGGAGGAGAAAATTTGCACGTCTTCTCCAAAAACATCCAATTCTTTTTCTGTCATAGAGCGAGGAAAAGGAACAAATCCCTGCCGCCGAACCGTCTCCAGATGCAACGCCCAAAAAATATCTAAATGCTCCGCCGAATTCCCCTGCGATACTTCAATGCCACATTTCTCGATTCTTTTGACTTCATAGCGCGTTGATTTTTTCATCTGCGCCAACAGATCCTCTTTGGCTGATTGAAGATTCAAGACCCATGTTTTTTCAGGATTTACTAAGTGCACCGGCGCCGATCGATATCCCACCTCCGAAAACACAGACTGATGCGCGGGATCAAACAAAGAAGAAACTCGAACAAAATCACATTCTTCCTGTTTTCCAAAAGATTGATAAGCCTCTAAGAAAAATTTTAAAGCCGGCTCCAAATACTGCGATTCAATGAGTGGCCCATGGGGAAGATGCAAATACACACCTCGACGCGCGGATATTTTTTGAAACTGCGCGATTCCAATCAACTGGTCCCCTAAAAAAAGACCCCGTCGAATATTTTTTTCCCCCAAAGCCTGTCGAACAGAACCATACTTTGCCCCCTGTAAATAGGTCTTCTCCCCAACAAACGCATCATAAAAATCGTCTTGGGTCTTCTCATTAATCGGTTTGAGTACAAAATGCATCTAGTATAGTTTTTTAAATCTTTCAATATCTTTCCGGGCAACTCTGCGATTCGTAGGAAAAGTAACATAGTGCTGCGCAAAGTGTTCCGCATTCGGACAAGATCCCGGTTGATACCCAAAAGCCTCCAACGAAACCCCCTTGGGCGCAATAGGAACGCCATCCCATTCACGAAGATCAAAACCAATGGCTTTCGCGCGAGAACGAAGCGCCAACGCCTGATTGGTTTTTAAAATAACACGAAAACTACTCAAAGGTCGAATAATTTCGTTTTCAGGAAAAAGTTTTCCCAAAACATCTTCCCACGCATCTGCCATCTTATGCCGATGAGATTCCAGACTATCTAAATGATCCAGCTGATACTTTAAGACGGTCTGTAGGCCTCGTGCTAATTTTGCAAGCTTCACATCTTCCTGTCCCCTTTTTTCAGCCGATGTCACCGCTCGAGGCAAAAGCTTTAATTTACCCGCCACATAACTCATCCCCCTCCCTCCAAACCCCCAACACGCCAAAGCTAAACTCCAAATCACTGGATAGAACAAATATTGAAGCGTCCAAAAAACAGAAGATTTTTTTATATTTTTCACACTCCGTTCCTTACTTTTCATAATTAAAGCGCCGCCCGACCCACAACTGACAAATTTTTCACGTCCAAAACTCAATAATTTCGCATCACAAAAATCAAAACCCTCACTCCATCCATGCGCCCCATCTTCCACAACTTTAACACCGTTTTTTTGAGCCAGCACATAAATAGATTCCAAATCTGCTTCTTGTCCAAAAATATGCGGAACCAAAACCAGTGAAACTTGATCAATTTTTGTGTTCAAGTCTTTGTTCGAAAATAAGCCATTTTCATCGGTATCAATCCAGCAGATCTCATATCCTCGGGACAAAAAAGGCGCCGCCATAACACAACAGCAAAAAGCGGGAAGTGCAATTTTTTTATTTTTAGGAAGCTGCCAAGCATCAATCAAAAGACCGAATCCTGAACGCGCCACATTTAACAAAATATAATGATCACTCCCAAAGGAATCTGAAAAATCTAGATCATGACGCCCCAAACACCCCCCCAAACCACGAACCCCATCCCAAAAACAGAGGTCTGGACATAATTGATTCGATACGAGTTTAGAAACATACATTATTCAAAAATCATTCTTCAGATTTCGGCTCAACCGTTTGTGATTTTACCAAAGCTACAATTTCTTTGGGCAATCTTGACTCGAGCAAAATACCATCATTCTTTTCAAGCGTATTCAAAAGTTTTTTCAACACGTTTTGATTGGATCCCCAAAAACGATCTCCACAGATTTCTTTCCCGAGATCAGAAAAATCACTCTTCAACCAAAAAACTTCTGCATCTATTTCGTCCAAACGCTTAAAAATACGCTGATGCACAGCATAAGCACGATCCCCCAGCTCGCGAAGAGGAATCCCCACAAAAATCTTACGTCCCGTCACCATAGCCAACTGCTCAATCGCCGAGAAAACTCCATCGGGATTGGCCGAATACAAATCTTCAAAAATAAGCGCCCCCGAGGCATGATGATGCGTATGCAAAGCTTGTTTGAGAGGCGGCAAAACCGATAGATAAATCGCCGATTCTTCGAATGAAACCCCCAGTGTTTTCGCGGTTTCCAGCGCCAAAAGCGCATTGCGAACAAAAAAGGCCCCACACCAAGGCAACGTAAAGTCCTGGCCTCCATACGTAAATTCTGTTTTCTGATGATCAATATGCGTCACCTTCACCGGAAGGCTTGAAATAGGAATAACCGTGGCCTGCATTGAATTAATATTAAACCAATGCTTAAGCTCCGGATCTTCCGCTGGATAGAAAACTTTTTCTGTACAAGCCTTCGGAAGCTCCCCTTTGGCTGCTAAAAGCTTTTCTGAAGAACCAAAAAGCTCTACATGCTGTGCATTAATACCCGTCACAATACCAATCTGTGGCTGTAAAAACTGACAAACCTGTTCCAATTCCCCACGACGATAAGCCCCCATCTCCGCCACAAAAAACTTATTATTCGTCAGGGTCACTCCCCCCACTTTGAAAAATTCTTTATTGTGTACTACTCGTCTGGCCAGCGACACTTCTGTATTTTCATTCTTCAAAGAACTCAATACACTATCAATTCCGTATTTCATCGACAATAAATGCACCAAGATCGCTTTCGTCGATGATTTCCCAAAGCTTCCAGTAATCCCGACCCGCATGATCGGAGAATCCGTAATAATCATCTTTGACTGGGCGAACAGACATTTCTGAACCCACTGAACCGGAATACGAGAAATCAATACCGACACCCAAACCCCCAACCAGATTGTACGCTCCCAGAGCACCGTCACCCAAAGAAAATCCCAATCCGGAACAATCCACCAGAGCACAAGCGTCCACACTAAAAAAATCAAAACCATCAACCCCACACGAATCGAAAACTTAGGTCTCGGTAAAATCCCCGGATAAAACCAAAGATTAAAGATACTCTTCACCCCATCTCCGGTGTGAAGCCACGCCTTCAGACGATCAACGCGATACTCTTGCAGTTGCCATCGTTGAATCCACCAAAATATCGTTCGGATTCCTAAAACGATCAACACGCCCGCAATTATTTCCTGAGGGGGAAAAGACATGCTTCCATTGTAAGAAACAAAGGAAATAAGTAAATCAGGCGATATCCAAGAAAGACTAAATAACCGAATATGTCGGTTCCTTCCATCGAGCTTGTTTAAAAGAAGGCTCTCCGGATTTCGTGTGACTCACCACAAATTCCGCTACCCGCGTTCTGAAAGACTGTGACGCTTCATGCAAAATACCGCCTGTATTTTCCATCACAGAAACACTTTGCTTTTTACGTTTTCCAGATCTTCCCTCTGAATAGGAGAGCATTTTTTTCACTTTCGTAAGTTTATGCATCCAATCATCAATTTTACCGTACACCGCATCCCCCAAAGCGCTGTCAGCTAAAAGATACAAACGACTCACCGGCAACGTCAAAGACATCGTATCTCGATTATCAAACAATCGAATCAGAAAACCGCCGTCTACCTCACGAACCTGCCCACTATCAGGTTGAAACTCTGGATCTGCTCCCGCCATAATCGCTTCAAATTCTGATAAATCAATCGCTTTATGAATATCTCGGGAAAGACCTATTCCAGGAGCAAACGTAATATTCACCGGAGCCCCGTATTCATGGGCCGTACTTTTGACCGATGAAGATCTATCTTGTGCCTTTGCATTACACTCTCGCTGATGCACTCGCACCAATTCCGCCAAAGCATCTTGGAGCGAAAGTTTTTGCCCCTTATCTCTCTTTAATACATTTACAGGAGTGGTATCACCCGTCCCTTCGAAAACTTTTGGAGCATACGGCATGTCACCGGTTCCCATAGCACCTCGAAGCGGCGTATCTTCTTGACCGATCTGATCCCAAATAGATGGTAAATGCGGACGCGCTGGCAAACGGTCTTCTCCCCCATCTTCACCGGTTACCTGCGAGGATTTCCCCTGCACAAAGTGCAGCAAACGACGCATGTGCCCCCCATAAGAAACATCGGTTCTTTCTTTCAAGGCTTCAAGATCCAACCCTCGTGGTTTTTTCAAAGATCCATCTTTCAGGCCATCAACAATCATCTTCATCATGCGCCCAAGTTGTACCCACGTAACTCGGTACTGAGATTTTACATGTTCAATTTTTTCTGTAGCCACCTCCGGACTATCCTCTGCGAGAGACACCCCAAAGATACTTTTTAAAATATCAGCCACAATCCCTTTTTCTGCTTTTGTATACGCTCCAACAGATTCCTTCACCGCATCGATCGCTTCGCCCGAGACTAACGCCTCATCATCTGGAAATAAGCCATTCAAAATATGAGTCAGCTGATGAATAGACTGACGATCTTTTGCATGCTCTCCACGGAAGGCAGACGCCACTTGCGGAGAAAGCATCCCTCGAAGAATATAATCCGTTACTTGTTGAGGCTCCAATCCTCGTGGAACTAATAACGCGTCATTTTTAAGACGAACTCCATTGGAAAGACCTTCCCAGAGCGATAAATTTTGTTTTCCCACCACCGAAGATCGATCCGCCTGCTGTTCTACCAAATCAGAAAGACCATAGCCCAATACCTGAAGAAAAGATCCTACATGCTGCTCCAGAAGGGCCCTCTGTCCCTGTGTAAAACAAGCCATACTATTCGGCGTCAAATGACGCACCTGCGGACAACCCTCTAAAATAGTTTGTGCAGAAACCAGTCTTCCATTCTTTCCCGTCAGAGACACATCCCCCCTCAAACAAATATCTGCTAACGCCGATACCGGAATAACACCGTAGGCTTCCGTTTTCAAAACATAACAACGATCCATCTGAACCATCTCTGGCTCGGGAACCTTTCGAGCCCCCACATCCAAAGAAAGATAAAAATCAGATTCTCCTAAATGGGCCAAGGCCTCTATTGCTCTGAGAGGCGGTAACTCCTGTGTCTCTTGCCAATGTTCTAAATCATCTTGCGTTATGCCATGCTCCTCAGCAAGTAAAGCAACCGCATCTTCATATTTCAGTAATTCCGCCAATACTTTATGTAGATCTATAACCGATCCATCTATCGGATCTCGAAAAAGGACCGTCCCCTCAAGAGGACCATCTCTCACCTCTGCTTCCTCAAGCGTCCCGAGAGTATCTTTCATCGACACATGCCCCTCTTCTTCATTCTCAGGCGCTTTTTCATCCGGCAGTTCATCTGCATGCACCTCCAACCCAGAAGCAATGGCTTTCACAGAAGTTCCATCAGCCGCGAGATCATCTTCTGTATTTGCATCACGCGCTTCCTCTGCATGATCATCAACATCAAATTCTTTAAATTCAGGACGCTTGTCCGGATTCGCAATCGCACTCTTCTTTCGACGCTTTTTTTTCTTTTCAGGCCCGGCTACCGCTAATTGCGCATCAACTTGATCCACGGTAGTCGTCGTGACCGTAGCCATCTCTAAGTCTAAAACGGATAATAAAGCTTCGTATTCTCCGTTTTCTGGCACGCGTCCGCCTTCTGCTCCCAAAGCCCACAAAACAAGATCCTGCGAAACCCCCATCATATCAGAAACCATCTCAGCCCCCCCATCTTCACAAATTGTAGCAACCGCTGCGCTTAATGACTGGGGTGCATCCTCCTGTCCTTCAAAACAAACACGAAGATCCTGAGGCAACTTTCCTTCAAAAACGTCCAATCCGGATTTTGGTTCTGCCATGATATAAATGGGGCTAAAAATTTTTTTGTCCCCTTTTTACGCTTTTTATCACCGAAGTCAAATATCATTCCAAAAACCGATCCACCAATCCTGCTATCTCTTCGGTATGCGTATGATGAATCCCATGCCGGCCTTCTGGAAGAATCGCGAGGGTCACATTCTGCAAATTTTCCTCATACACATGTGCTGATTTAATAGGTGTCAGAGTATCACGAGCTCCCCAGATGAGTAAAATTTGTGTTCGTATTTTGACAAGCTCCTCTCGGAAATCTGGCTCCTCTACAACTTTTTGTAACGTGGGCTTAATCTCAGGATGCGCATCGGCCCAATCATGCGCCTTAAAAATCTTACGCTTAATGAACAGCTGTATTTTTTCCGGAATAATCTTTTTTATTTTCAGAACACTGATGAATTTCGCCACCCGCTGTCGAAAACTTAACGGCCACTTGATACCGGCGGCGCCGGTTAAAATCACTTTTTCGGCTAATTCTGGACGCTTTAAGAGCAATCGCACGAGCACTCTGCACCCAAAACTATGCCCGTAAAAACAAGCCTTCTGAATATTTAGTTTTTTTAAAAATGCTTCCAACCAAGCTTCATAATCATGCGTATCCCAACCTTTTGAATCCGGCATACCGGATAGCCCAAACCCGGGCATATCCGGAATAATAATCTTATAATCAAGGTTTTCAGAAAGCTTCTCAAAACTTTCCACACTTCCCCCCCAACCGTGCAAAAATACCAACACCCGCTCCCCTTTTCCATGAGAAACAAAGTGCGTTTTAACACCGAAAATATCAATAAAATCTGATGGCATAAACTAGTCTCGAAGACGCTGATTTAAATCTCCTTCCAAACGATCCCCAGTCCAACGACGTTTGAGCCGTGCCGATCGAGGTGTTTTAGGCCCCAGAGCTTCTCGTCTCTTGCGACGAAGCTCTGCAAAATGCGTTGCCGCATTCTTCCGTCCGCCAAGAGTTTTCATGCGATTCTTTTGTCGCTCTTGAAAGTCCGGTTCATTTTTCAAATACCCCTCCCGAATCACATCCGTACGAGCTCGAAGATTCGGACGATTCGATCCCCATTTCGCTTTCTTCTCCTTAAATATTTCCCTTGCCGTTTGGTCACCCTCGACCTTGAATCCTCCACGATTGAGTGTTTTTTTATAACGTGAATAAGCTTTAGCATTTCCAAACTTCGGCATCGAACGTCCTCTAACTTTTCCCTTCGGGGCTGATTCATCCTTTTTTGAACGGACACGACGTTCGGCACCTGTTCTGGACATAAACTTCCCACGTCCCGCTCGGGAGTAAGTATTATTACTTCTTCTTTCCGGCTTCTTGTCCTGCATACGTCGTTTTGAACGCATCGAACGGGCTCGCCCCTGTGCCCGAAGCTTCGCTAATTCATCAGGACTTCGCCCAAAACGCTTCGGACGCACCGATTCACAAGAAGGCACTGTTTTCCAGTCATCTGGAACCACGCAAGAATTTTTAAAAGTTTCACACTGTCCATCCGATCCCACCGCATAAACAATCGACTCCGTACAAACTTCTTGAGCCGCTACCGGAAAAACAAAAAACACCGAAGCCAGTAATAATAATTTTTTCATAGGAATAAAAAGTCAAAATTAACGAGATCATCGTGATCGTAATCGCTTTAATCTCTCCACAAGTGATTCACGCGATGAGGTTCGACTCGATCGAGATGTCGACGCAGAAGAAGATGTTCGACGACTCGTCGTCCTAGAACTCGCCCGAGAAGCACTCGTCCCCGAAGCCTTTCGAAGATCCGTTTGCAATCGTCGAAGTTCTACCTGAAGCGTTCGAATTTGTTTTTCAACTTCTGAAATACGAGCCTTGACCTGATCACGAGAAGCCCCTTTCATCCCGGTTGAAGAAGCGGTTGCGGTCGATGAAGAAGTGCTTGTTGTTGTCGTAGTAGTGGTCGCTGCAGCCGTTGCCGATTCCTCTGTCCCGGGGAGCCACACAGTTGCCGTTGGGGAAACACGATCTTTTACACGCCCCATCTTTCGGAGACGATCCATCCGAGCGAGCTGTGCCTCGGTAAACTTCGCCGATGTTTTGAACGATTTAACATTTCCAGCCCCAAATAAAACTTTTTCTCCGGCTGTCGTCTTATAAAAGTATCCCCGTACGTAATATTCCGTAGCCGGGGTAAGACCATTAATACGACCTTTGAAATCATTCTTTCCTGTATACGTTGTTACCAATGGATTTGAAAAATTATTTCCTGAGGCCATCACAAGTGAGAATCCATCATATTCACTACTGGCAAGATTCGGACGAGACCATGCGAAAACCGCATACGTGTCATATCGCGTCACACGAACATGTCCAAACTCTTCGTTCGCACCAGATGTCACGGCTTCTGATACATTTGCATCACTCGCATCGAAATAATTAGTTTCAACCTCTCCGTTAAAAAGCTTTTTCCATTTTAAAATTTGAGAACCATTTCCCAAAATTGTTTTCCGTCCCTCTTTTCGATACGTGTACACCCGAAAATAATATTCTCTATTATATTCCAATCCGGCAGAACGAATCGCCAAACTTGACTGAGATGATTGCAAAAACTGACGAGCCGCTTTGTCATTCGCAATCTCGGTCTGACTATCACTCCACTGCAAAGCATATCCATCCACTCCAAAAAGCGATTCCTCCGCAAGTGCCGTCCACTGAATAACAGTTTCTGACCCCGTCGTTAACACTTTAAGATCTTGAATATCGGCCGCAAAAGAAGATCCCACACTAAACACACCAACCACGAATGCCAGAATAAATTTTTTCATATTAAAAAAGCTAAAAAGCCCGACCATTGTAGATTCCAACCCAAGCAGGTCAAGAACCTTCTATTGCAGAAGATTCCTCTTCATTTTCTTCGAACAACTCTTCGGTCAACCAACGCAATCGATCCAAGGGCCAAATAACAAATTCTGACCGCCCTCGAATGTTTTTCTTCGGAACAAATGGCGTCGCTCTTCCGTCACAAGCACTAAAGCAATAGCGTGAATCAAGACTCTTCTGTCGATTATCACCAAACAACACATAATGCCCCTCTGGAACCTCAAATGTTTCACGCTGAGAAAGCGTTCTCCCTCTGTTTTTAAGCGATAAATAGGGTTCATCTAACAGTTGTTGATGATATTCATCATTACTCAGAAAAACCTTCCCATGTCGCACATCAATCGTATCACCTGGTACGCCAATAACACGTTTGATGTAATGTTTTTCTCCGATGGGTGGACGAAACACTACAATCTCTCCCCGCTGTGGATCTCTCCGAAAATGATAAAGAAATTCATTCACAAAAATAAACTCCCCTTTCCCATCTCGACATTTATCCTCCACAAAATTCAACGTTGGACACATGGAAACACCATGCACACGAAAAAACTGAAACACATAAAAACGAATAAATAAGACCACACTAATTATAATTACCATTTCCAAGAAGAAACTCGGCCAACTTTGATCTTTCTCTTTAAACATCCCCTGAAGTGTAAAGAAACTCTTCTTAAATTTCCAATCTTAAATTTCACATCTTTTCCCTTTTCTCTTTTCGCTGCACTCTCTAGACTAAGAGCGTATGAAAAAAATTGATGTCAAATCTCAACGCATTAGCTCTTGGCGACCTCGGGCCATCGGATTTGGGGGCCTTTTAGAAGAGAATGAACAGGTGCTGAGAGTCTTTCGCCAAACTTTCTTTTTTTCTATGCGAAAAATGACCGGATACCTAGCCCTTGCGAGTGCGGGTTCCTTTTTGGCCTGGTTTTTTCTCCCCGGAGAATACTGGCCGATCGCAGCTGGAATCGGACTGGTGGGATTCGGAAAAGCCCTCGATATTTTTTATGCCTGGTATCGTAACGCCATGCTGGTAACCGATCTCAATATCCTTCTCTTAGAATGGCCCAAGCCTTTTCAAAGAACGGTCACGCGTATTGATTACTGGAACATCGATGAAATCCAAGTCGAAAAAATAGGAATCGCTGCTTTTTTTCACAACTATGGAACGCTTCATTTCCAAAAAGTAAACGGTGGAGAACTTATCTCTTTTAAAGACGTCTCCCACCCACACCGAACAGCCGCCCTCCTCGAAGCCTTCCGTGAAGACATGGTGGACTTCAAACAAAAAACAGAAGAAGGGTCTCTCAAAGAAATATTAACAGGACTCGTTCAGTCTCATGTAGCTGGAGGCGGCCTGCAACAACAAAACAGTCCGGCTGCTACCCCTACAAAAAAAACAGCCTCCCCAGAAAAAAACACTCCCCCGCCAGAACGAAACAAAGTTTTTTCCTGGTTACGCCATCAAGGAGATGCAAAACCATCTACCCCACCGACGCACGGCATTCGGGTTGAAAAAGAACTCGATGATACCGGAGGCATTGAAATAGAGCTCTAGATTGACTTGCTTAAAAAAACAACTATATAAACAGCATCTCTTGATGTTGTTTATCTACTTGATCGAAGAACGTCAGAGAACGTTCTTTTACACGATCGGTGCAATATCACACAACCCATAACGCGCAATCATAAGGAGCGCTCAGTATGAAACACTCAATCACAACCTACATCATGGTCATGTTGAGCTTCTTTGGACCGGCCTTCGCCGCCGAAGAAGACAAACCCAATCCAGTGGAATCTCGGCCCATCCGAATACTTGGGGGCAATAGCGGGATCAGTATTGCCTTCAGCAAGCCCATAACCGTACTCATCCCTCAACGGAAAGTCCCCATCGAGATTCTGATCAACTTCCGTCCAACAGGATTGCGGGGGAACCCTCAGGAAATCGGCGTCTTCGAGATCGAAACCGATCCCGTCCCTGACGAAAAAATGGCCTTCGCGGCTATTCTCGGGTTCCTTGATCCGGGGAAAACCATCCCCCAGAAGAAACGGATGCACATGGCCTATGATGGCGGACTCATTGCGCAGTTTGACCTACCAAAAAATGAGCCTCTGCACTTTGTACGCTCCGTCACAATCGCCATGCCAAATCCACCGGCCATAGAAATCACAATTACCACCCTCAACGAAGAGGGATCCATGGAGGGAAAAATCAATCCCCTCGCACTGCTGGAACTCGTCGTTCCCGACAAAGAATGGACGCTTGCATGGGGCGATCCCGTAAAAACAGAGGTAAAGTTCGAAGAACCCAAGCCTCCGTATCAGCGCATCGTCCCCGCCGTCAAAGAAATCGTGACGGCAACGGTGGTCAAAAAGAAGTGATACCCCGCACCGCATCGTGTCAGACCCCGTCGCAACTGCGGCGGGGTCTTTCACTATATATATTCGAATATATATTCGAGTATATACTACCAGCCCAAACTTCCACCCTGCTGGTACTCCGTCACACGAGACTCGAAGAAGTTTTTTTCTTTAGACAGATCAATAATCTCACTCATCCACGGGAAAGGATTCTCATCACCGTACACCGGTTTAAGATTAATGCGCTCAAGTCGTCGATCGGCAACATGCCGCACATACTGACTCACGACATCAGGACGCAGTCCCAAAATACCTCGGGGCAACGCATCATCAGCATACGCACACTCAAGCTCAACGGCTTTTTTAATATTTTCAGCAATCGTTGCCTTGAACTCGTCCGTCCAGATCTCTGGATTTTCTTTCACAATTTCATTGATGAGGTCGGATCCAAAAGACAAATGCACAGACTCATCTCGCAATATGTACTGAAACTGCTCCCCCACTCCCACCATTTTATTATTTCGAAGCATCGAAAGCATCATCGCAAACCCGGCGTAGAAGAAGATTCCTTCCATGATGACATAATATCCCACAAGATCATGTACAAATTTTTGAACATTTTCCGTACTGTCTGTTTTAAATTCTGGATCAAAAATAGACTCCGTCATTTTAACCACAAATTCATCTTTTTCATGAATCGAAGGGATGGTCTCATACATGTTGTAGACTTCCTCAGGATCAAGATTCAAGCTATCACAGCAGTAAATAAAAGTCTCCGTATGCACCGCTTCTTCGTAGGCCTGCCGCAGCATGTACTGCCGACATTCAGGATTCGTCACATGCCGGTAAATCGCCAAGACAATGTTATTCGCCGTCAAACTTTCTGCCGTCGAGAAAAATCCAAGATTCCACATGACCATACGTCGTTCATCTTCCGACAAACCATCTCTTGATTTCCAAAGCTCAATATCACGTTGCATCGACACTTCTTCCGGCACCCAATTATTGGCCACACCATCTTTGTAGTGCTGTCGTGCCCATTTGTATTTCATCGGAAAAATCTTGTTTGGATCGGTCGATGAACAATTTAAGATGGTCTTTTTTTTATTCTCGTCTGACATTTTTTTTATAGAAAGTTAAGATTTATATATTTTTATTGGCACGCTTCACACTGATCACCATTCATAATAGAACATACTACTTTTTCTGCTTCTGTGTAGTCTTTTTTTTTCGCCTCATCACCATGCTGTGATCCTTTTTGCGCGGACAAGTTCACGGTTGATTTTTCTACCTGAGTCGCCCCAAGCGTTCGGCAATAGTACGTTGTTTTGAGGCCCATTTTCCACGCCATTGTGTAGACATCAGAAATCTCTTTTCCACTCGATCCTTTATAGAAGATATTCGTTGATTGCGCTTGATCAATCCATTTCCCACGCATAGCCGCATGCTGAACGATCCAGTGAGCACCAACCTCGAAGACTTCTTTATATTTATCTCGAATGTCCTGTGGAATTTCCAAAATGTCCTGGACCGACCCATCACAACCTTTAAGTTTTTGAAGCATTTCTTTACTCCAAAGGTTTCGTTCTTTGAGCTCTTCTACCAGATAATTATTAATCACCGTAAACTCCCCTCCCATATTTGATTTTACGTAGAGATTTTTATAAATCGGCTCAATACACGGCACACACCCGGAGATATTTGCAATCGTTGCGGTCGGCGCAATAGCCATACAGTTACTGTTTCGCATTCCGTTGGTCCTGATCGAATCTCGAACACTCGTCCAATCCAGCCGTGACTCACGAGATACTTCAATCTTCTCTCCACGCTCTTGTTCCAAAAGATCTAACGTATCAACCGGCAGAAGATCTCGATCCCATTTGGAACCTTTGAAAGAAGAGTAAGATCCTCGTTCCCCGGCCAACTGAGAACTTCCCATGATCGCATGATAAGACACGAGTTCCATCAGCTCATCCGAGAAATCAACCGCTTCCTGTGAATCAAAATTTAAGTTTTTTTGGTAGAGCAAATCATGAAATCCCATAATCCCCATGCCCACCGGACGGTGTCGAGAGTTAGACGTATCGGTTTCTTTCGTCGGATAAAGATTAATATCAATCACATTATCAAGCATTCGCATCGCCGTATGAATCGTATCCTTCATTTTCTTCCGATCAAGGTCCTTTGTTTCCGCATCAAAATGACGCGCCAAATTCACCGATCCAAGATTACAAACTGCCGTTTCTTCATCCGAGTTATTAAGCGTAATTTCCGTACAAAGATTTGAATTATGCACCACCCCCACGTGATCTTGCGGTGAACGAACATTACAAGGATCTTTAAAGGTAATCCAAGGATGCCCCGTTTCAAAAATCATCGTGACCATTTTACGCCAGATCTGAGAAGCTTTTACTTTTTTCCAGACAAGGATTTTTCCTTCTGCTGCCATTTTTTCATATTCCTCATATTTATCCTCAAAAGCCTGACCGTAGATGTGATGGAGTTCTGGCACTTCATCCGGAGAAAAAAGCATCCAATCTCCGTCCGCAGCCAATCGTTTCATGAACAGATCTGGAATCCATGATGCCGTATTCATATCATGCGTTCGTCGGCGATCATCTCCTGTGTTTTTTCGAAGTTCTAAAAATTCTTCGTAGTCATAGTGCCAGCATTCTAGATAAGCAACGACGGCACCTTTTCGTTTTCCTCCCTGATTCACAGCTACGGCCGTATCATTTGCGATCTTCAAGAACGGAATCACTCCCTGTGATTTCCCATTGGTCCCATGAATCCGAGCTCCGGTTGCGCGTACATTCGTCCAGTCGTTTCCGATACCTCCCGCCCATTTCGAAAGCTGCGCATTATCCGCAATCACTTTAAAGATATGAGAGAGGCTGTCTTCAACCGTCGATAAGAAACAAGACGAAAGCTGTGAATGTGTCGTTCCGGCATTAAAGAGTGTCGGCGTAGAATTCACAAATCGTAACGTCGACAAGATGTTGTAAAACTCAACCGCATACCTCTCACGGTCTTCTTTCTTTTCGTTCAACGCCAATCCCATAGCCACTCGCATCCAAAAATACTGTGGCGTCTCAATACGTTGATCATTAATATGTACAAAATAACGGTCATACAACGTCTGCAGTCCTAAGTAATGCAACAAATGATCACGCTCGACAACAAAAGCCTTTTCAATCGATGTAAAATCAAACGTCAACATTTCTGGGTTAATACGACCCGCTTCAACACCTTTCTTTAAATTGCTCTTAAAGGTTGTACGATAAACGTCTTCAAAATCCGCCTGTGCAGCACGGGCTCCGTTGATCACTTCCGGATAAGCCGACTCCAAAAGAAGTCGCGAGGCAAAAAGCGAATAACCAGGATCTCGCTCAATAAAACTTTTAGCGACCATCACCAAAACTTTTGAAATTTCAGACGCTTTCATGCCATCATAAATATTTTTCTTCACTTCCTTAAGAATCGCATCCTGATCAACAACCGGGAAAGTTGCTCCCACTCGAGCCAGTACCACTCGAATTTTCTGTTCTTGAAAAGCTTCTGATTTCCCATCATCTTTTACAATCTTAAGAAGATTTTTTTCTAATTTTTTAAGTTCCTCCAATCTCTGTTCGGCCCGCAATCGTTCATGTTCTGCTCGGTAAAGAATATAAGACTTCGCAATATCAAAATGCCCCAATTCCACCAATTTCTTTTCCACCATGTCTTGAATGTTTTCCACAGAAGGAACCGTTTCCATACCATCAAACTGGTCGGTCAAAGACCCCACAACATCGTGCATAACACTATCGGGGAAAAATTCTCCCTCAGCAATACCGCTGGCACTGGCAGCTTTGCCAATTGCGATACGAATACGTTCCTGATCAAAATCAACAATCTGGCCACTGCGTTTCCGAATTTTTTGTAAACTCATAATAAAAATATAGGGGTGAAAAAAAGGGGGCGAGTATAACGAGCCCTTAAAGCCTTTCCCCAAGGGAATGGCAAGACTCGATGACACAACATATTGTGTGCGAACTCAATCATAAGCACTATATATTGTGCTGTCAAAGCTTTCCCCTTGCTCCAATAAACAACTCATTATTCAATAATCATTTCCTCTTTTTGTAGCTTATTAAGGCCTTATTTTAACACTTGCCTTATGAAAAACATCCGCAAACAAGACCCTGGTCACGCACCAGGAAAACCCCTATAATATTTTCCGTATGGACTATTTTCAGGCGCTCACACTCGGAACGATCCAAGGATTTACCGAATTTCTTCCCATCTCTTCGAGTGGACATCTTTTTTTGGTCGAACATTTTTGGAATATCATGCCCAATCTTCATTTTGAAATTCTTCTTCATGGTGCGAGCCTGCTGGCCGTAATCCTTCTCTTTCAAAAAAAAATACACCTCATCCTCAAAGGTTGGATGCATTTATTAGGAAGCTCACAAGGCTCGCGAAGTTACGGAATACTCGGCCTCAAGCTCCTGGCCGCGACCTTCATGACCTTTCCTCTTGCCTATGTTATTCAAATCTATTTTGATCAACTCCTCACGCCCGACCTTGTTGCCAAGACGCTTATTATCACCGGCGTATTTATTCTCATAGCCGAACAATACCGCCCCAAAACCGAACGCGGATTTTCCTGGCGTATGGCGATTTTCCTCGGATTAGTCCAAGGATTCGCCCCTATCCCCGGTATATCTCGATCGGGTATTACGATTGCCTTTTTGATCTTTTCAGGACTCAAGCGTCGACATGCCGCAGAGATATCATTTCTTCTCGCCATTCCAACGATCCTTGCCGCCCTTATCTATTCTTGGATACAACAAGGCGAAATGCTCCTCATAACACCTCAAGTCCTTCTTGCGTGTGTGATGTCATTCCTCGCTGCCATCGTAGCCATGACCTGGATGGTCAAACTCGTCGAGAAAAAATGGATTTACTTTGCCCCTTATTGTTTTATCCTCGGCCTGATAGTACTGATCGCTGTTCACTGATCCCTATGCGCCTCATTCTCGCTTCCAGCTCTCCCAATCGCGCGGAACTCCTCACTCGTATGGGAATATCATTTGAAGTCACCCCGCCCGACTACGAAGAAGTCATCATCCCCGATCAATCACCCACCGAACAAGTTCAAGAATTTGCGCTAGGAAAAGCAAAATCGGTCTATGAAAAATACAAACAAGAATCAGACGTCTTGATTCTTGGCTTTGATTCAATGATTGATTTTGAAGGGGGCAGTATCGGCAAAGCTAAAACTAAAAAAGCAGCTTTTGAAATGATTCAAAGCTTTGTGGGCAAACCCCAAAAAGTTACGACCGGACTCGCCTTGATAGGAAACCACAAAGGTCAATATTTCGAAAAAGTAGATTTCGAATCTTCTTCTGTAAAATTTCGCAATGACATAAGCAACTGCCAAATCAAAAAATATCTCGAATTTGGCGACTGGGCCGGCAAGTGCGGCGCCTACTCTATTTTAGGGACCGGTATTTTTTTTCTTGAAAATATACAGGGCGATTTTCAGAATATTATCGGCATTCCGGTTATGAAGATGGGAAACATGATGAGAGAAATCACTAGAAAATCCCCCTTTTCCATGATAAAAAGCGAATAAGATTGACAAGGGGTTGACTTTTGTGGTAAAGTAAGTAGAAGGACTGTGATTAATATTCTTCTCGCTTTTCTCTTTCTTTATTTTTCCACACACCATGGCAACAACTCCTACTATTGAACCTCTTGAAGAAAACTTTCCAGATCCTTCGTCTCCCGAAGGGCTTGAATCGGCTATTTCCAAAAAAACAGAAAAACTCACACAACGAACAAAAGAACTGGCAAGACAAGCCTCCAACGAACAAGATTTTGATGCCCTTGAACAATATGCAACATTACTTGAAAGTAGCGAAGCCTTACGCAATAAAGCTATTGCTGAGTTGGTAAGAGAAACCAGTGCCCTCGTCGAATCACAAACAGAACACATAAATGCGGCTTTAGATGCCGCTGATTACACCTCTGTCAAACAAATATCTGCCGCCGCAAAACAACACCAAAAGAATATCATCTGGTTAAACGAGCGACAAAAAGATGTCAAATCAGACGAAACGCCTCCCGATGAGACACCAGAAAAAACAATCCAAACCTCAGCCAACGATGTTGAAACAGAGAGCGCTACCTTTTTTGCTTCCCCCTCAGGCACCACCGCACTCGCAACCGCCGAAACAAGCACGGATCAAGACGAACAAACCTTTTATATCCTCAAAGAACAGGGCGCAGCAATTCCAGTGAAAATAACAGAGTCCGTAGAAATAATTCAAGAGCTCCATCCAAAATTCACTCTTGAGGATCTCACGATGCCTCAGATTACCCAACTCGCTCAAATATCAGAAACCGAAGCAGATAAAACAACCGCACAGTTAATCAAAGATATACAACCCCTCTTGGATCAAGCTCTGACCTATCACTATCGAAAAAACCTCGATGACGAATTACTGAGTCGACTGCGAAGAGTTCGGGACGCTCTTACCGAAGCCGATAAAAACAAAAAATCCTATACGCCAACACAAGCAAGCATTATGCAACTGGTTCAGGGACTTTTGCAAGCGATCCCTCATCTAACCAATCGGAATCTTCCCCTTATCCCGAAGGGCCTGAGATACTCCGTTATTAGTCCGACATCCCTCGATAAACCTATCTACAATCTTTTAGACCTCAAGGTTTTACTCGAAGCACAAACCCAGATGATCCCCCAACAACTAGAACAAAACGCAGAAGAACTCGCCCCAATCGGTGAAGATCTCCTGCGATTTGATTTTGAATTACAACAAAAAATAGCCGCCAGCGGCAAAACCTGGGCTGAAATTCTTCTGGGGAAACCCGAAGACCAAGCCGATCCAGAAGAGTTCAAAAAGGTAACTAATGCTATCAAAAGAAAAAAAGAAAAGAAAATCATTCTCGCCTCTATGGTCGGGCAGGCCCATCTCCAACAACGACTCACTGAGTCACAAGTGAAACTCTTTCGAGAGACCTACAATACCTATAAGGATGATATGAACCTCCTCACCTCCAATAGACAAGGTGACAACGGAAAAAATGAAACATTGTCTGAACTCGCGGCAGCAGAATATAAAAGAACCCCCGGTGACATCCCTTGTGCATTAAACGAAATCAAGGCTCGTATGCATGATGTTACGCCGACTAAAAGATCCGCAAAAATTGCGCAAAAAACCATCACCCAAACCTCTATCCTCAATACATTCTTTGAAGTTTTGGCCGAAGAAAATCCAAAGTATCTAAATAGCTCTCGTTCTATAGGAATAAATCAACAAATAGGCGTTAAAGCCTTGATTCGTTATTACGAAGCCTCTGAGGAAGAACGCGCTACCATGAGAAACGATTTGAAAACAAAAATAGAATCCGCTTTTCATCAGAATGCACTCTGGGACAAAGGACTCCCAACGCAACACGCGCCGGTTCTCGTCGAGTTTTTAGAAATAATCGATTCCTATATTCCTCATGAAGACGAATCCATTCTCCTTCCTAATCAACCTACGATCGTCATAAATACTCCCCCAGAAGAAGATAATGATGAAGATGAAAAAGATCCTTTTTTCAAAAAATATCCACAAGGAACCCTTGAAACACTTATCCCAGAAGCAAAAGCTGTGTTTGAACGTCAAGAAACCCTCTTACAAGAGTGGGCAACTTGGATCAACAATATCACTACCGATGCTCATTTGATGGAAGAAAGAACCACGCAAGCCGGACTCCAAAACATAATCCTCGAAGCCGTTACAACAACTCAAAATGAAATAAGGATCGCCTCAGAACGATTCCACGAAATACGAGCGGACCACATCACTATACTTTCACGTCCCCGAGCCGTCACAGCAGAGAAGGCGAAGGCCATGAAACAACGTTTGGATACGTTTCAAAACGAGTATGTTAAGAAAGTCGAAAATGCAGAAATTGAGAATATGGATCTTTTGGATGCGATGACCCGTGAATTCATACCAACCTCTATGGATATTCAAGCCGCCACACACGAGATCAATACGATACTCTGTCTTGATAAAAGGCGGGCGAACAGACTGTTTAGCGAGCAGGAAAAAAGAGCTTGGAATACCATCCAAGTCCTGAACCTTATTGTTATTGAAGAACTGTCTCCAGAAGACGAACAAGTCCTATTTTCAACAAGTCCCAAAAAAAATGAAGACTGGATGAAGGAATACTGGAATCAATCCCCAGAAGAACGAAGCACCTTTATCAAAAAAGTCGAACAAGAAATTTCAGAGAACGAATGTTGTACTGATATCTTCCCAGCAATCCTCCATATCCTTGATCGATATGACCCCCAACAATAGAGACGTCTATGATCAAGTCAAAGAGATTTTTGAAGCCGAACACCAAGAGGGCGTCCAGCAACTTGAAGCTCTGACAAAGCAATGTACATCCCTCGCCTCCTTTACAGAAGGTCGAAAAAAGATCAGTGAATTTGAAAATGAAACCCAAGAAGTCGCTCGCTCAACAAGTCACGAAGTCTATCTCGTAAGCCTTTGTAAAAGAATTCCCCCGACGGCCAATCCCGTATTAGACATAGAATGCTCCCCAGCAGGACTTACATTCGGACTCCCAATGAGTGACTCCGAAAAGAAAGAATGGAAAAAGGAACACCGAAAATCTCCCCGACCTTTTCCCAGAGAAACAGCGCCCTACATCCAGCCGATCCAACAAATGATTGATCAAATGGAAGCGCATATACTGGTCAATCCAGAGGGAAGCATGAAACGATCAAGTGATAAATTTGTCCGCAGACTTTCACGAGACAGAAAAAGAGACCTCAACACATTTTGGGAAGAACAATTCGTCTTCATCGGAGAAGAAAGGGACACCCTTCAACAGATACTCCCTTCAAACTCCACCACGCCTCTTCCTCCTCTCTATGAAATCTATGAATCCAGAGACATGAATACTGTCTCAGGTATCAATGTACGAGAACTCCTTCTCATTCTCTTGAACCAAGAACTTCCCGAACATATCGAACATATTCTCTTTCACGAAAGAGGCGTATACTACTACGATCAAAATAAAATTCACCTCATTCCAACAACAAGAAAATATCATGATTTTTTTTCACGACAAAAAGAAAGAAGCTTCTCTGATGAAAACCTAAGATTTCGGACTGAAATGCGCGTTCAGATACATACAATAATAAAAAAAATCCCCAAAAACATAAAACCAAACGACGCCCCCCAAACAGATTTTGAACGAGTCGCTCAGGAATTAGAGTCCATTCTCGGCGTCCAAACCTTTCCCCATACCATAAAAAAAGTTGCCCCCACAAAAGAAGGCCAAGTGACACTTCTAAGAATCGCTGAAGTTTTTCGCGGCAGTTATCAGCAATTTTTCTCTCTTTTTTGGGGGGACTGCGAAGAAATTCCGCCCCTTCAAAATCAACGACTCACGGCTATGCACCTTCAAGACCGACACAGAAAACAGTGTCACCAAACATCAAGTTTTAGAAGATTTTTGGAGGGATCAAGAGGTTCGACGATCTCGAATCTAGACATTGCATTACTCAATAAACATTGGGATCAATATCTTCCTATTTTCATGGAAAAAGCTATGCAACACTTTGCAAGACAGGCCTACCAAAAAGACCGTGAACGTTTTAAATCTATTCAAACGGTACTCGGACCTCAAACCATGGCCAAAAAAATTCAGGAATTTACCAAAACCTATGGATTTCCCACCGAAGGCACAATCCTTCACCACGCAATCCTGGTCGAATGTCTTTCAAAAATGGGAAGTGCTTTTTTTCTCGAACGCATGAACGGCGTAACTAATCCTGATTTTCCAGAGGCACTTCGTGATTTTTGTCATGAATTCTTTTTCAAGACGCCCCCTCCAAAAATCGAAATCGAAACATAGACGCTCAAACAAAAGTTGAAGTCTCCCCACGGAAGACTATATTGATGGGTGCTATGTCTTTTGAATCTGCCGGAAATCTTCTCTCCCTTGCCACCAACAAATATCGCCTCACGCGTCAGGCAAACTCAGCCCTGATCTGCACCCGCGTGAACAACTTTATTGTTCAAGAATATAAGGCGCAAGCCTCTCAGTGGCACGCCAACAACTTTGAAGCGGGAAAACTTTCCATTAAAGTTGCGAATTCTGCTGCTTCATCAGAACTCTTTATGCGTACACATGAAATTCTTGAAGCCCTCGAAAGCCTCGACCTCCCCCACAAAGTCAAAAACATCCACATTCAGAAATCTTAACCCCGCCGAAGAGCGATATTGACATATGTTTTTGACATTTTTAAATAAATAATTATAAGAATTTCGAACTTATACTTTTTTCCATGCCTGAACAAGCCCCTCGAGAAGACATCGCCATTGTACTAGAGGATACCCCTATCGTGGCCACGCTCCTAAGAATATTCATAGAACATGCGGGTATCTCAACCGTCATCGTCTTAGAGACCCTTGAAAAATTAATCGATGGAACCGCCTTTGACCCAGAAACACAACGCGTAGTCCTCCTCTCCACCGATGGCGAATATCCAGAACGAGATGAAGAGTTTCCCACCGATGAGATATCTGGACACAAAGCGATTCGATACGCCCTCGACACGATGCAGCTTCGCACCGAACAAATACTCCTCATAACCGCAAAGTATGCGGATGATCCCGGAATTCCAGGCGAAGGCATCCGCTATGCCAAAGAAAGAGGGGTTTCCGTCATTCAAAAACCACCAGCAATGACGGATATAGTAGCCCAGGTCAAAAGAGCAATCGCGACTATCGACTAACAATTTTACTTTTCACTTTTAAAATACGAAGCGGGATCTTGATACTCACCCCCGTGAAAAACTTCAAAATGTAGATGAGGCCCCGTCGTAAAAGCCCCGGCCCCTTCGGATCCCGGATCTCCACCTGTCAGCGCTATCCGATCCCCCACCTCAACCGCCTGATCTTCAAGAATCAGGATTTTTGAAAGATGTCCATAAATCGTATAGAGCCCCTCACCGTGATCAAGAATCACATAGCTATAACCCAGTCCCGTATGCGATATTTTTTTTACGGTGCCACTCGATGCCGCCAACACGGGCGTCCCCGAAACAACTTCCCAATCAATCCCCTCATGAACCTTCCCCACTGCCGCCTGATACGCCGCATCATGAAATCCCGCTGTCACCAATAAATCTCCTGCTAAGGGCGGCTGAAAAAGCTTCTGATCAGGAACCAATAAAGACGAAATTTTGTTTTCAATTTTTTGTTGGCCCTCATACAAACTTCGAAGATACAGTGACAATTCTTCCTGCTGATACTGATGCGCTATCAAAGATTTTTCTTCTTTCCCCGACTCCTTTCGAAGCTCGGTGAGCAATTGCGCTTTTTGATCGGTAAAACGTTTCAAAATCACATGTTGTTCTCGAATTCTTTGCCGAAGCGTCGATACATGCGCCAATAAAAAAGCCGCCTTTTGTTCTTTGCCCGATAACGATCGTTCCAGAAGTTCTAACTGATAAATATCCTGTTCTTGAGACGCCAAATGCTGACGAGACAAATGCTGTTCTTCCAAAATTTGAGAAACTGTTTTAGGCGAAAAAATCCATTGAATAAGGGCTGTTTCTTCCGATAAACCAAAAACCTCAGCTCGAACAATTTTTGTGTTCATGTCACGATTCCATTCCCGCTTTACGACACGAAGTCGAGACGTTAATTCATGTTTCTCTCTTGTCAGTGCCTCAAGTGTTTGCTTCCAATTCGTCTCTTGCTCCAATAAAAGCGAAAGCTTTTTGTTCGTAATGCTTAATTCCTGATCCAGAAGCATGATCTGCGATTCAAGCTGATGTTGATCCCGATCCAATGCCTGTGCACGACCCTGTGAAAACCGAATCCCATCTTCAACCGTAGAAAGTTCCGCCTCCTGACGAACAATGTCGGCTTTTAGCTGTGCTAAATCTTCCGGCGTCGGATCTTTAGGAAGATCTAATACCGGGACTATAACCGGTGGCATCGGATTATCTAAAGCCGGTTCATCCCTTTTGTCATCACCAAAAAACGTATCAATCAACGCATTAATATCATCTCCCAAACTCGCGTGCACCGGGACGCCCCAAATACAGCTCAAGAAAAACAACCAAAGACCTTTATTTTTTATGTTCATTTTCGTAGGGTGAGAATACTCTTTTTTGAGATGATTATGAAGTCCATTCTCCCACTTGTTTTTGTCGATCGACTCAAAACACATTATCAAGATGAAGAATGTCATTTACAGTGGGACCGAAAAAAACCCTGGACACTCCTCTTCGCGGTCATTCTTTCTGCGCAGTGCACCGACAAACGCGTCAATATTGTGACCCAAACACTCTTTCAACGCTTTCCAGACCTTGAAAGCTACGTCGCCAAACCCATTGAAGAACTCGAAAAAACCATCCATTCGACAGGATTTTTTCGAAATAAAGCACGATCACTCCACCAATCCGCTCACAAACTCCTCCTCAAACACAACGGACAACTCCCCGATACCATGGAGGAACTCACCGCCCTCTCGGGAGTCGGCCGCAAAACCGCCAACGTCGTCCTCTGGAATGTGTGGGGAAAGAATATTGGGTTTGTCGTGGATACCCATGTGGGTCGCATCAGTCAGCGAGTAGGACTCACTCAGCACAAAGACCCGATAAAAATCGAAAAAGATCTCATGAAAAAACTCCCTCAAGATCAATGGGGAAAACTCTCTCATCAACTCGTTCAGTTTGGACGTGATACCTGCCGCGCCCCAAAGCCTAAATGCAAGGACTGTTTTTTCAAAGATGTCTGTCCTTCCGCACAAATATAATACAAAAAAAGCGCAGACAAGAATGCCTACGCTTTTTAAAAATCTTTTAGAAAAACCTAACTATTCAGGTGAACCGAAAACTGAATTATTCATGAAAGGGTGAGAAAAAGATCGATAAGAAGATCCTTTTCGGTAACTTCGTTGTCGCTGTTGTCCCGCTCCTACTTGATCTGGAGATTTAAGAGCTTTTTGTGTTTTTCGAATCCGATCCTTGATATCGCTGTCGAAAAGACCTCTGTTGTAGTAAGAATCAGGAATTCGTTTTACACGATGAGTCGACATACGAGTGCCCTGTTCCAAAACCGGACGATCTGCGTATCCTCCATCAACATAGTAATCAATAGCTCGACGACGAAAGTTTCTTTTGGGCGTGTTCACCGTCCCGTAATTCGACTCACTATTATTTCGTCGACCAGAATAGTCCGTCAAAGCTCCCGTTCGAACAGATTGAGTTGAACGCTCATTTACATTTCCCGCAAACATTCCATCTTTATGACGTTCGATCTGATTCAGACGATTTTTGTAAGATTTATCTCGAATGTAGAGTTCTTTGTAATCAAGATTCCAACGTTTTTGCATAGCACTTCGCAATTTTCGACCGAAAGTTTTCTTTGCTGCGAAACGACTCACGGCCTCTTCTTTGTAGGCATGCGCTTCCTGTGAAGAAATAAAGGTCATTCCGAGACCTAATACAAAAGCCGTCAAGATAATTTTTTTCATGGGGTAAGGAAAATGAAAAGTACGAAGATAAAGGGATAAGACATTAAAGTCGAAAGTAGTGTAAAGAGTTTCATAAGGGAGTGCAAACTTTTTTTAAAGAAGCCTCAAGATGTTTTTTACTTCTGGTTAAAAAGGCCTAAAGCAACTACGGAAGAGAGATCTGGCAAGGGATTTTTGCAAAAAAAGGTTGATTCTTGTAAAAAGTTTGATTAATAATCAGATTCGAAACTTTTTCTTAACCTTTTTTTGTCATGCAAAATCCCATCAATTCGAAAGAATGGTCTTTCGCCAAAGTGATCCTCGTCATCTGGGTCCTCTTTTCTCTCTTCTACGTTGTCGCCGACGTAAAGAAAACCATCGTCGTTGGAATCTATAAAACCGGAGTCCAAGACGGCCAACAAGCGGGACAAGAAAGAGGCGTTAAAGCCGCCGCACAAGAAATCATCGTTCAACTCATCAACATGGGACAACGATGTGAACCCATCAATATTTACGCAGGAGAAGGTGCAAACCGACAAGAAGCCGACCTCTTGGGCATGCAATGTGCTTCCCCAGGCGTGGCCAAACCAGGATACACGATCCCAACACCGCCGGCACCAGAAGAAGCTGCTCCTGAAGCAGCGACCCCTCCTGTCGCAGAAACTCCCGCACCGCCAGTAACAGAAGCGCCCGCACCAGAAGCAGAAACCAAAGCTCCTGAGACAACACTTTCTGCAGCGGAACAAGTCTTAAAAGACAAAGAAGAAAGTAAAAAAGAAGAAGAAACGCCGTAATTAATCGCAAATATTTGCAGATTACTTTCAAAAAAAGCGTGGGCCCATCGGTCCACGCTTTTTTTATACACAAAGCTCCATTATTTGACGATTCATAAAAAACGCGCGACAATATTTCCGACATTCAGTTCTCCCCTTATGACTTCTCCAACTTCACTGCTTCCATTCCCCCATCTTCGTGTTTTCTCTCAAGTATTCGTGGGATTTAGTTCCGGATTTGCAGGCAGTATCGTCCTCGGCATTATTTTGTTTTTTAGTTGGTCTATTGTTGGGGGAACTCTTTCTGATATTTCAGAAAACAAAACCACCGAAGAACTCGCCCTCGATGCCCTCGAAATAGATGAATCACCGGCGCATCCCCTCTTTTTGAGTGTCGTTATGATGAGCGTCTTTCTTTCGGCCCTGATCGCCAACGTCACACACGTACTCCTTTCTACAACCATCCGAGGAGAAACCGAAATCAGGTCCACCGCCCTCACTCATGTATTCATTGGTAATCTCGTCATAGGACTTCTCATGCTCTTAGTCTATATATTAGGCAATATCATGTTTGGCCCCACCGGCGTCTCGATATTAGGTATTTTTCACTGGACGATCTCCGTCCTCTTTAGTGTCCTGAGCTTTGAAATTCTCCGACGGTCACGCTACGCGCTCGTCGATCTCTACGGCGTCGTCCTCGGCCTCTGTGTCTTCGCCGGCATTGCCAGCCTGATGGGCATCACAAACATCGCGCTCGTCGCCTTCCTCACCCTCCCACTCCTTATGGCTTGTTTGGGCCTTGGAAATGGCTGGGCGAAATACTTTTACAACGCCATCTTCCAGAGCTACGGAACCGACTTCCTCAACGTCCAGACCCGATTTGGGGATGACTACGGACAAAAAGACGCGCCGCTCGAGCAGGTCCAAGAAGTCGAAATCTAGAAACAAGCTACGAGTCCTTACAATTGTTTTTCCGCCACAGTTCAATTTCCGCATGATGCCCCGAAAGCAGCACGTCGGGGACTTTAAGGCCTCGAAATTCCGCCGGACGTGTATAGTGCGGATATTCTTTTTTACGATCAAGGTGCGCCGAAAAGCTTTCTTCTTGATGGCTGGCCGCTTTTCCTAAAACGCCGGGCACCAAACGCCCTACCGCATCGATAAACACCTGCGCCGGCAACTCACCGCCGGTCAAAACAAAGTTTCCCAAAGAAATTTCGCGATCCACGAGCGCATCGCGAACCCGCTGATCAATACCTTCGTAGTGTCCACAGAGCAAAATCATTCTTGAACACTTTTTTTGATCAACTATCGATTCCGCAACGGTTTGATCAAAGACATCTCCTTGCGGCGTCATGAATATCACCGGCGCCTCATCCGCCACCAAACCTTTCACATGCTCAATACTGTCAAACAACGGCTGACACATCATCAACATGCCAGCCCCCCCTCCATAGGGCTCATCGTCCACGGAGTGATGTTTATCCGTAGAAAAATCACGAATGTTAAAAAGCTGCACATCGATCAGCCCTTTTTCCACCGCCCGACCGATCATCGACGTCTTCAAAAAACTTTCAAAAGCTTCGGGAAAAAGCGTCAGGACATCAAAGCGCATGGGTTAAGAGTTTATGGAAGCAAGCGCTTGCTCAATACGCTCACGCGCACTCCCTTCGGCGGGATACGCAAAGCTTTCACCCGTAATTTTTTCGTACAACTGAATATATTTCTTGGACGCTTCCAAACGAATGGCGTCCGTCATGAAGTCCGCCGGATCTTGATCATCATTCTCCACATCATAGCCCGCCTCGACAATCATGCGACGCACGAACTCTTTGTCCAGCATTTCCGGCTCTTGTCCCGCCGCCATACGCGCCTCGTAGCTATCCGCCACCCAATACCGTGACGAATCCGGTGTATGCACCTCATCGATCACCATCAGGTTTCCCTCCGCATCGAGTCCCATTTCATATTTGGTATCGACCAAGATCAATCCGCGTTCGGCCGCTTTCTTCTGCCCCAACGCAAACATCTTTAACGCATAGGCCTCCGCCTGTGTGTAGATATCTTCTGGCACAAGCCCGCGCTCAAAGATCTCATCGCGTGTCACCGGTTCATCATGTCCTGTCTCAGGCTTCGTCGTCGGGGTGATCATCGGTGCCCCAAAGGCTTGGTTCTTGACCATCCCCTCCGGCATCTCCAGCCCACAGATCACCCGGTCTAAATTATTATACGCATACCAAGACGACGTCTTCGTCGATCCCGTCAGGTAGCCTCGCACAATAATCTCAATCGGCAACACCTGGGCATTTTTCACCACGGAGATATTCGGATCCGGCGTATCGATCAAATGATGCGGAACCACCCCATCGAGCTGCCGAAACCACCACGCCGCAATCTGATTGAGCACCTGGCCTTTGTACGGCACCGTACCAAGAATAAAATCAAAAGAAGAAATACGATCACTCACGACAATCGCGCGCTTGCCATTTGCAAACGTAAAACTTTCACGGACTTTACCCGAGTGATGATTTTCCGCTCCCGAACAAATAATCTCTGAAATCGTATTCTCCAGTACTGACATAATAAATAGAAAATTAAAAAGCTAAGAAAAGGTCGTGTCCAGTATAAGAGGAAGCCTCAAGAATGAAAATTAATTTTTGATTAATCACTTTTAACATAATTCTCTCTTTCTCGCCACTCATTTCACCATCAAAACGGTTGCCAGCAAGGCTCCTCCGGCACTACAATACCCCGTGAAGTTTTCCCTTCTCTTTACCTTTTTATAATCATGAAAACAAAACGCTTTGGTTTTACACTTATTGAGCTCTTAGTCGCAGTGGTAATCATTGGCGTCTTGGCCAGCATCTCTGTTGGAACCTATCAGACACAAATGGAAAATGCCCGAAACAATGCCCGACAAGCAAATGTGAAATCTATCTACACAGCCCTCATTATGGATAGTGGAGACACTGCTGCGAATGATAAAATGGGAGGATATCTTGACAGCACGATCACAACCGCTGTAACCAATACCGGATCCCAACTTCCAACAGCGGATCGAAACAAATGTTATTTTTACATCGGTGAAGGCGAAGAATTTTTGGTGATTGTCGCGGCTGATAAAGGCGATGCCTATTATGCCGAAGGAAGTGCAGCTGCCGTAAATGGCATTACTGGCGCAGATCCTATTGCGGCTGCGAAGGGCCTTACTTGTGATTCTAATCTTGACGCTCTTGATGATGTCAGTACCGCCTTCACCTCTGCTGCGAAAGGCGTATCAATCAACGGAACTGCTACGGACGCAACTTAGTTCTCTTTTAGAAAGTCTTTCAAAAAAGCCGATCCCCTGATCGGCTTTTTTTTATCTGAACCTAGATTTGCTTGATGAAAAGATGCATCTTGAAGAAACCTGTTCGCGTGTACGCCTACATTAAATCCAGATTAAATATTTTGAGAGACAAACTTTTTCCGCTACAAAAAAGAAATGAACATTGAAACACTCTTCAATATTTGGAACAAAGATAAACAACGCATTCATAAAAAAGGCCCCGGTCCTTATTTTTCTGATCGAGAAATTTGGTGGGTCCAGTTTGGACAAAACATCGCAAGCGAAATCTATGGAAAAGGAGATGATTTCTTAAGACCTGCCATTATTTTCAGAAAAGTATTTGATGATGCCTGTATCATTCTCCCACTTACCTCAAAACAAAAATCAGGGAATTATTATTTCAAATTCAAATACCAAAATAAGTTTCAATATGTATATCTTTCCCAAATTAGATATATCGACGCAAAAAGACTTCATCACAAACTTGGACAGATGAAAATCCATGATTTTAAAAATCTGCAAAAACAATTTATTCAGTTCATTACAAAAAATAACCCCCCGATCAAAATCGGAGGGAACCCTCAAGAGGGCAAACTTGTAACAAAATCGTAATTCCAAAGAGCCTCCCCGTCAAATAAATTTTAATGTTTAATTTTTAATTTTTCATTATATTAGTTATTGCTATGTCCAAAACCTGGATCTATCTCCGGCTCCTCCAAATACTTCTTGATGTCTGCGGCATCTTGGGGGCGTTTATGCTGGCGTACTTTCTCCGGGTCGGATGGATCTTTTCCACGGATTTCCCCTTTCACCTCTACGCCCTGGTGGCGCTTTTCAGCACCTTGATCTGGATGGGCTTCCTCATGCTGGCGAAATACTACCGCGTCCCACCCCGATCCGGCTCCCGCGTCAGCTTTGATATCATCTTAATCTTCCTCGGCGGCGCCATTGCCACCGGCGTCATGATCGTCAGCTACTTCTTCCCCCGCGAAATTCTCTTCTCTCGCCTCATCAGTGTGTATAGTTTTAGCTTTGGAACGCTCTGGTTGGTCCTCACGCAGCTTTTAACCCGACAGCTCCTCAAAGGCTTCAAACGCCAAGAACGCCACATCTACCGAACCCTGGTCGTAGGAGCCAATAGAACGGCCGAACGATTGATTCACGCGATTGAAAACAACGCCTACGCCCCGCACAAAATCATCGGGGTCATTGATCCCTATGGACTATCTTCACAGATAAAAGGCTCACAGATTCTCGGCAAACTGAATAAACTCGAAACCCTCTGTGAAGAAGAGAACATCACCGCCTTGATTCAGTGCGATGCGTTTGAGCACACGATCAATCTCATCTCTCTGTGTGACGAAAAAAACATAAAGTTTCAGTTTGATCCCTCGCTCCGCGGTATCTTCGAAGAAAACCTCCGCATCCGAGAAATCGCCGGCATCCCGATGATCTCTTTTGTCCAACGCGAATTCTCCGGCGTCAAAAAACTCCGCTTCCGTTTTATCGACAGCCTTTTGCGGCAGGTCTTTGATGTGGATTAAGGAAAATCCTCCCCAAAAGCACTTGCAATTATATCCATCCTGTGGTAATATAATATGAAAAACGCGGGCGGAACTCTTCCCATTTATTTTTACGGGAGATCTCGCGTTTTTCTTTACCTCAAATTTTATTCCCCTTCAAACGGACTGTCGGGGGCTTTTGGTGATGGTGCAACCGGCGGCGTTGGGGCAACCGGAGCAGCTTCTTCCCTCACCGAAAGCTTGCCATGCATCGAGACCATCTTGGCGCCCAAAACGCCCAAGATCAAACCAATGATCACCCAGTAGACTTCTTTCGGAACATTCATCTTCATTTTCAAAGCCGGAGCTCCCGTGGGCGTCCCATCGAGTCCTGCAGCAGCAAACCGCGCATCCGGCTCTCCTTTATGGGCATTATTTTTAATGGCCATTTTGACTTCCAAACCTTCTTCGGTAAACGACACCCCCACCGTCGCCGACTCATAAAGCTTCATCCAGGCTTGAACCTCCTCCAGCGCATCGACACTATTGGCCAATCGATCCAGCGGTATTTGAGGCTTGGATTCAGGATGCGAATTTCTTCCATAACTATACATATCGGGGAAAGCATGTTGCTCGACTTCAAAATCTTCCCCATTCAACACAAAGAACAGCTTGCCCTCCCGCACCTCAAACGAAGCTTCAAGCAGGTCCATCGGCAGGTTCCGATAATACGATGCCGTGTTGCTCAACGTCCCATCATAGTCGGGCAACGATTGCGCCAAGGTCAACGCTTCTTGGAGACGATACACCTGCTCTCGATACTGTTTTCGCACTTGATACGTCGATCGCGCCGGAATCAAATCCGGCGTCACCCCATAGCGAGAGATCGCCGACAGATCCATCATCGCCATGATGTTATGCTTGGTCCCGGTAAAAGCGACTGGACGCTGTAAAGTGTCCTGTAAGACTTCTTCGACCGCACTCTGACGCGCTTCGATAAGACGATTGATCGACAACTGCGAAACCGAGAAATACAGCGTATCCTCAAAGAATGTGTAATAGAGATTGATAAACCCCGTCGGGATAATATAAAACGTATGGCCTAAGTATTCATTCGCCAAGGGTTCATTGGAACTGAGCTGAAAAAATCCAAACCCACCCCGTCGACTACTACTCATCTCTTCATACAGTTTTGCATACACATCCCGCATAAACTGCTCGGCTTTCGCCCGGCTCTTGAGATCAACCCCCAACCACAGATCCAGATTGGCAATATTATTCTGACTAAAAATATTATCACGCCCAATACCGAAGAAAATTTCATCGCCTACAAAATCTAAAACCCGCCCTCGACGCCGAAACTCTCGCAATATTTCACGACTCGACGGCGTCTTTCCAGCGCGTATTTGTTTTCTTAACTCTCGCTGATACACCGCCAAAGGATGTTCATCATTGAGATCATCCAACAATTCGGCTTCGGACATAAAAATAGAAATTTCTTTCAAATCTTCCTCCGAAGGCGTTTCGTTAGGAAAAGAAAGATTTCGCCCCCAAAAGCCAGATTGTTGCAAAACATCATCCAAAGAAAATCCCGCCCCAATCATAAGCGCCCCCTTGCGATGATGATCGGACAAAAACGAAAGATCACGGGTCTGGGAAAAGAAATTTTGCAACGTCCGATACTCACTGCGTTCGATCAGCGGCAAGATGATGGTATGTAAGTACACATGGTCAGATACCACAAACGCGATTCCAATCGGATCAAAGAACTCTCGAAAAAAGCTCTGATAACGCGTATTAAATCGCTTATAAAGATCTGCTTCAGAAACGCCAACCCTATCAATTTCCAACCGTGTCACGGGCGTCTGATCCCAAAGCGATCCCCAATCCTCATGCGACACCCGGCCTTCATCATCAAGAGCGTAGTCCTCAAGCGTCTCGGCGGCTTTGGGTTCCAGATAATCTTCCTCCACCAACTGATCAAAGGACGTCGGCCAGGTATTTTCTAAACCACGATAGGCAAAGACAATATACTGCAAGGTCTCGAGTCGGTTCAACGTATTGTTCCGTCGTCGCGCTTTGATACGATAAGCCGGACCGGTGAGTTTGCGGATAAACGCATCTGAATAATACACCACACCATCGCGACGGGGATCAAGCGCCGAAAGCGCATAGTGAAAATCAAGTTCGTGCGCCAACGACAAAGCGGGCGTCTTGAACGTCTTTTGAATTTTTTTCAAAAAAGAATCATGCGTCGTAATCACCACATAATCCCCGATCGAATCATGAATAGTCGTGTCCCCAAAAAAGAAAGAGAACAACTGATCCGCGCCAGGTTTGAATTTCAAAATCAGGGCATAGTCCGCACGATGTCGAAAATCAATATCATCACTCACAAAAGCCAGTTCTTCCAGCGAAGACAAAAGTCGCGGATCATCCGGCAGACCGAGCCGTTCCAGCATTTTAGGTTTCAAATGCATGAGCTCCCCAAAACCATAGAGATCTTTCACAAACGTCTCCGACTGAAAGACAAAATCTTCGATCTCCTTCACTTGTGTGGGATCATTAAACGAAACATAAAATGAATCTTTCGGCGCCAAGTGTGATGATAAAGGCACTTCAAACGACTTCCCCTCAATCATTTCCTCCCAGGGATGAGACGGAATCGCTACCGGATCAATCGTCGAAATATCTACCGTCGGTTCCCGATCCACCAAATCCCGATCACTCCCAATCGATCCTAATTGCAAACTTTCATCAATGGCTCTTTGCCCAGTCAAAATATCTAATTCTCGAGAAATTTCCGTGCGTTGTTCCGAAGGTCCCACGTTTTGAATTTGTTCAAAGCGCAAATTCGTCACTCGCCGATTATTCACATTGGTCCAACGATTATTATTGGCCGATTGCGGCGGACGTATCGAATCATCATATTTATCAATCCGATAGGCCAACATTTTTTTCTGTGCCTCCAAAATCGGATTAGACTCATCCGTCTTCAACGCTTCTTCTATCGCCTCTAAAAGAAGTCCATCGCCTTTATCTCGCTGAATTCTTTCCTCCGACCGTGTTTCATCAACGGATCGAACCCGAGAAACAGCCTCTTGGGCTTCCACCCAAGAAAAAGTCATAAGCAAAGACCCAAACACGAAAGCCGGTACAAGAAAACGTTTCATAAAAACTAAACAAAAAAAACTAATACACCATTGCCAACCGATCCTCTCGCAAGTTTACAAAATCTTTATGATCCACAAGATCCATTTCCTGAACCTGCTCTGAACTCTGAAGAGCATACAAACTCGTCACCGTGGCCAACGTAATATTCCAATCATCGAGTTCCTGCTGAAGCGCCAAACGATCCTGCTTAATACTCTGCAAAACAAATCCCTGGGTCGCCAAAGAGTTCAACAATAATAAGTGAAGAAAACCAAGCACCACCATAGCAACAACCCCAATACGAAAAATCCATTGCACACTTCTAGAAGAAGCGCGCGTGAGGGCAGAAGTTGCCACCTTGGAATCGTGATGAATCACATTCATAATTTTTCAATAATACGAAGTTTAGCGCTTCGACTACGCGGATTCTCAGCCACTTCTTGAGCCGAAGCCTCAAAAGGCTTTTTCCGTAAAAGTTTTACCGAGGGCGGTTGCACTTCCTCATGCAATGAAAATTCTGATTCTTCTGTCACCGGCTTAGCATTAAGCGCAAAAGACTGTTTCACGATCCGATCTTCTAATGAGTGATAAGAAATTATTCCCATTCGATCCCCCGGTTGCAACATATTCATTCCACCGACCAAAGCTTTTTCTAACACCTCTAATTCTTGATTGATAAAAATACGAATCGCCTGAAAAGCCAACGTCAGCGCTTTCCTTCGATTTTGGGGATGAGTAACCGACTCAACAATTGCGCGCAACTCCTGCGTCGTAGTAATAGGCTTCTCGGCCCGAACCTCCACAATCTTACGCGCTATCTGCGGCGCATTCGAGAGTTCTCCATATCGACGAAAGATACGTGTCAGGTCCACACGAGAAACTTCGCTAATCCATATTTCAGCTGTAAATTTTGCCGACGTATCAAAGCAAAAATGCAACGGCCCGTCTTCTTGAAACGAAAATCCTCGATCGGCTTGATCGACATGCGCCGAACACAAACCCAAATCCAATAAAATCGCCAAAGGCCCTCGATCCTCAACCGCCTCCAACAAAGAAGCTATTTCGGAAAAGTTCGCATGATGAATCTTTAATTTTTCTTTCCAGGGAGAAAGACGCTTCCGAGCGACCTCAATATGATGTTCATCTAAATCACAGGCCACGTAATGTTTGAGGTTGGGAACGTGTTCCAAAATTGATTCGGCGTGTCCTCCCAACCCAAGCGTTCCATCAAAAAAAGTTTCCACCGTAGGAAACACCAAGAAATCAAGGATTTCTTTCTTCAGCACCGGGTCGTGAAACCAGTTTTTATCAGTCATAAGGTGAGCTCTTTTTGTGTAGTTGTTAAAAACTTGTGCACATGGTGTGCAAAAAATTTGTTTTTGTGTGTATTTTTCACTCGCAGAGCGGTCTGCTTATTCAAAATTTAGAACAAAAAATGTGTTTGCACAATCATTTATCCTTATTTCAGATTGACCTAACACCATTCTTGTTTCATTTTTTTACTCAGTAAAAAAAGTGCAGAAGTAAAAAGTTGCACTCTCTGCAGATTATCCGATAATAGACCCGACATGTGGAAAGATTATCTTTATACGCTCATCTGGTCGATGACCCCTGTGGTAGAACTCAGGGGATCCATTCCTATTGGACATTTATTATTTGGCCTTCCTCTGGGCCATGCCGTCCTGGTTTCTATTCTGGGAGGAATTCTCTTGGCCGCCTTCAATCTCCTCGTCCTTCGATACGTGATTGAGTTCATGCGCAAGATTCCTTTTCTTCGTCGTATTGTCGAAACGGTTCTGGACAAAGCCCGCCGAGAACATTCTCAACGTATGGCTCGCGTCGGTGCCATCGCCCTTGTGGTTCTCGTTGCCATTCCGCTCCCCGGTAGTGGCGCCTTTACAGGTGGACTTGTGGCCGATATTTTCAAGATCCCTTTTCGAAAAGCCCTTTTCCTTATTGGAGCGGGTGTCATTCTCAGTGCACTCATTGTTGGACTCCTCGTACTCTTTGGAAACGGAATGGTGGAAATGCTCCTCCCCCATCCTAGCGTAATCGAGATCTTGCCGACGTCGTAAAATCATAGATCTCTGACGGATCTCTCTCTGGAAGTTCTGAAAACATACAACAAATATTAAGCTCTTCCGAGAACTGATCTTTTAGTTTTTGTATTTCAAATATCGGAGACTCCCCACTTAGATTCGCTGAAGTCGCCGTAATTGGTACATCAATATATTCGGCCACAGCCGGCATTGTGCAAATACGAAAAGCAACTTTATCCTCTGGCCAATAATCAGATTTAGGCAGGGCCTCTGTCGGTTTTAATATAACGGTTCTCGGCTTTTCGAAAAAAAACTTTTCTTCTAAATCTTCTGGCACGTTCGCATACTGCTGCAGCATTTCGAAATTTTTCACCATCAAAGATACCGGCTTATTTTTTTCACGTCCTTTCAGATCAAAAAGACGATCCAGCATCACCCCATCATCGATGCGCACCCCCAGACCAAAACTCGTATCCGTCGGATAAGCCCAAATGGTTCCCTCTTCAAACATAATTTGATCCTACGTGAAAACATACACAATTGACAAACTATTTTTTAAATATAGAGAGATATTATGAAAAAATTAAGTTTCGACCCAGAAGCGATTTTAGAGAAATACAAACCAGACTTTGCCATGGTCTACGGATCAGGAGCCTTTGAACAAGAAGGCTATGACAAAAATGACCAACCGATGATTGATTTCATTTGGGGAGTTCTGGAAACAAAAGACTGGCATAACCTACAACTCGCACAAAATCCTCAAGATTACTCGCTCCTCGCGCGCATGCTCGGACACAAAGTCCTAAAAATACTTCAAGATCAAGGCGCAGGGATCTACTATCACCCCTATGTGGATTTTGAAGACGACCTCGGATATCGCGAAATAAAATACGGCGTCATTTCTATCGAAGACCTTAAAAAAGATCTTCTCGAATGGACCACACTCTATTGTGCCGGACGCCTCCAAAAACCGGTTGAAATCTTACAAACCACCACGGATGTTCGCTGGGCGATTCAGAAAAATCTCAAACACGCGCTCTCAACCGCCCTGCTCCTCTTACCCGGGAACTTCACTCCCGAAGAATTGTTTATAACCATTGCCGGACTTTCTTATACAGGAGATACGCGCATGAAACACGCAGAAAATCCAAGAAAAATAGAAAACATTGTCACCAAGAACCAAGACGCCTTTGCCGAACTCTATAAATCCGCCATAGAACAGCGATGGAATATTCTAAAAATAGGAGAAGGACAAGACTATTTCGAACGAGAGTCCTCCCCACGGACCCAATCCGAACTGCACAGCCAACTCCCAGAAAATCTTCGCGACAAAACGGACTTTGCCGAAAACCCTCACGAGCTCGCCGAAAACATTCGAACAGCCATCGCCGATATCGTCCGAGGCCCCAGCCTCTCACAATCTATCAAGGGAATTTTTTCCGCAGGACCCATAAAATCAGCACGCTATCTCCGAGAAAAACGTGCCAAGGCAAAGCAATAATATTTTAATTCTTAAGAATCTCTTGACTTTTTTGTAAATACGTATAAAAAAGATGTAATTTTTAATTTTTTCCGATAATAATAATGCCTCGAAAATCATCACAACAATCCATTGGTGTTCCGTCACAACAAGCCCTTGAGGCCCTCGACAAAGCAACGTTTAGAAACGATGGTATTCCAAGCATCGCCCCTTTGGTCGTACAAGCCCTTGAAAACAACCAGGGAGATTCAGGAAAAAACTATCGAATATTTGAAATTCCCAAAGGACCCGGAAAAACACGAACCATTGAAGCCCCCAGTGAGGCGCTTAAATTTGTTCAACGACGCATCCAAGACCTACTTCGAAAAGCAACCCTCAGTGAGGCCTCTTTTGGATTTCGCGCCGGACAATCCGCCTACACCGGACTTCGAAGTATGATAGATACCTTTGAAGAACGAGATCAAAACGTGGATGCCTGTTTTGAAACCGACATCACCGACTTTTTTCCCAGTGTAAATCGAGATCAAGTACAAGAAGAAGTCTATCATTTTCTCTATCGCATACTTCACAATTGGAACAAAGGCCCCAAACTCACGACCGAACTCGTCCAAGAACTCGCCGAACTCATCACCGAGCTCTGCTGTCTCGAAGAACGCCTCCCCCAAGGAGCACCCTCTTCCCCGACCCTTTCGAACATGGTCGCCAGCAGCTCCTTTGATCGGATCATTCAAAAAAAAGCTAAAGAAGCGGGAATAGATGGAAACCTCACCTACGGACGCTATGCCGATGATATTATGATCTTGGGAAGTGAACACATCCCCGAAGAATTCCGACATCTCGTCATAAGTATCCTCAAATCTTTTGGATTTCAAGCCGCACCGCACAAAACCCACTACAAAGAAAACGACAAAAAGTATCGAATTTGGGGCGTAGATCTCCTCCCCGCCGATAAAAAAAGCGACAAAAAATTACGATTTCGTATTCCACATTCCCGCGCCAAAACCTGGGCTTCTCAAATGCATGCACTCATCGATCATAATAATCTTCGTGGAGACGCTCTACCGACAACACAAGCCGAATTCTTAGAACACAAAGAAGTCGCATCTATTCTTGGAAAATTCGCTCACGCCCATCACATTGCCCGTATAGGAGGCGATACGATCAAAGATGACCTCTATGTCCTTCCTGATCGCATGGCGCATGCCTGGCGACAATTTTTGGAGAAATTCGGAGACATCCTCCCCGCCAGTGCTTCTGGATGGTTTTCAAACCAGGCAATGAAAATGCAAGAACAGGTCGACTATGTTGATGCCGATAAAGAAGTCTTCACCCAAAAACGTCAAGCAACGCTCTGTGAAAAACGAAATATCACCCCCGAAGAACTCACCGCAAAAATCGACGAAGCCAAATCCTCTCTCCTCGAAATGGAAGAGACCATTAACAAAGATGAAACTCTTGTAGAATTTGAACTCTCGGATCAAATCGCAAACATCGCCGAATCGATCGAAGATAATGACGATCTTTCCGAAGAAGAAATACGAGCCCTGTTTGAAACAAGCCTCTACCAACTCATTGCGTTTGTAGAACTCACGGTTTTCAACAAGGAAGATGTTATAGAAAATGAAGATGAGTCTGATGCCCAAGGAGAATCACTCCTGACCCTCAAACTTAATCGAGAAGCCTGGGAACGACTTTGTGAAGCCATAAAAGGTCAAGCGGAAGAACGAGGTGACACGAGTCTTTATGCCATCCTCCGTGGAACGCGTTATTTGTTCTGGGATGCAGAAAAAGAAGTCACCAAAGTCCTTGCTCCCGTCCCCAAAAAACAAAAACATACAAAAGACAAAAAAAGTAATTTCATCAATCTTCCTGGTTTTAAGGAGAAAAAATAATCTTTTATGGTAAATAATATTCATCTTATGACGACTAAAGCTATCGATTTCAAAACGCCAGAAGGTCTTCAAGCCGCACAAGAAAAACTCCACAAAGACCCGCTCGCCTACCTCCATGATCTGGCGGATTGTTTTTCAGATCGTGTAAGCCAAACACTTCTCACGAATCCCGCTGTCCCCGAAGAACTTCCAGATGATCAAGCTGATTTTATCGTGAGAATGCTCACGACAAACGCTCAGATGCTCACGCACGCGGCCAGTAACCCACTCCGAGAGATGCCAGCCTTTGCCGGTCAAAGAGAGCTCATGGACGCAACACAAGTACGAATCGAAGACGATATCCGTACCACTGTAACGGCCTATGGCGATCAAATATCGCATCAAGCCGAAAGAATCTATAGCTTCGCACATCAACCCGATGAGAATCTCACGACAGGATACTGTCCAGCGACTCTTGCAAATTTCAATGCCCTCCAAGAAAACCTCCTCCAAAACCAACAAGACCAAGCGGAACAACGTCGTATTCTCAAGCAATATTTGCAAACAGAAATAGGAAGTTCGATGCCAGGAGGGGCTCAATTTCTCAATCAAGTTCAACGAACCGATGGTGGACTTCTCGAACAAGAAACCGGACTCAAAGAACGCCTCTATTCCGTATGGCAGGATGAAAGCGTACGCATGGCCCACCAACGACAAGAACATATGAAATGTATTGGCGATGCACAAAACCACCGATCGATTCATGAAAGTGAAACCGTTATCCAACATCTCAATAATCTTCACGGCCGTATTTACGGAGCCGATCGAAGACACGTCGTAGGCCCCACGCTGACCGGCCCTCCCGGAGAAGGAAAAACCAGCCTCCTCCAAGAATATTTTCGAATGCATGGTATCGAACCCATTTCGATCGATATCGATCCCGGACAATCGTCCTTTACACTTATGGCCCGACCCACGATCGGAGATCAAACCATGGCGGAACAAGCCATGGCCCATACCAGCATGATCGATCAGCTAGACAAACCCCAAATAGAAATACTCGTAGCACAAGATCCTGATTTTTTTGAAAAACATTTCGAACTCACAGAACAAACTCTTTCCGAAGGAGGGGCCAGTATTGAAGAACTCCGCGCCCTGCTCAAAAAATCCGCTCAAAAAGATCTGACCTCCCATCTCCTCACCGTGCTTAAAAGCCAAACCACCCAACGAGGATTTGCCTACGGAAATATCCTTCAAGGACTCATCAAGAACACGCCCATTATCATCAACGAGTTCCCGGAACTCGATAACTGGACCTTTTTGCACTCCTTATTGCACTGTATTCCAGCCGATGACGAAACCGCCGGACCGCGCCCTGAAACACGAAAACAAGAAGAGGGAAAAACTCAAAAAAATCCTATTGGATGGTTTTTCAATACCATCACCTCTGAATGGATGCGCGTCGGAGATAAGTTTTGTATCACCTTTACGGGAAATGTCGGATCCGAACACGGAACCTCTATTGCGGCCAATCCCGCCATGGCCAGCCGATTAGCCATGGGAGGATCGCTTGATTTCCAAGGACTCCCCCCAGAAGAAATGACTCGATCCCTTGCCTGGGCTCATCTTTGTGACCCCATGACCGGACATTTTGCACTCACTGACAACGCCGGAACGATTGACGATGAAAGTGCCTACCAAATGCACTTCCTCGTTCAAACACTGATCCCCAAACTAAAAGCCACACTGACACGAGAATACGGAGGAAGAAATGAATTTCTCCCCTTCTCAAATCGGGTCTTGATTGAAATTTGTAAATCGATCAATCCTCAAACCAATCATCATCCGTGTAATATCGACGAAGCGCTTATGGCACACTACGTACGAGATGCCTTCGCCCTCGGATATACCGACAGTCTTCGAACTATCATTCCTCTTCTCATCGGAAGTGGATTCCTCAACGGCTATAAAAAAGAAATTGAAGGCATGATTTCCAATCTTGGATCCGCTCGATTAAGCGAACTCATCGATTCCGCACGCGCCGATCAAGTATCCTTCAAACCGCACGACTACAGTGAGAGCAAAAAAAACTATCAACACCGATGTCCCGTTTGTGGCGTCAAACACTGTCCCGTCCATGGAGAAGAGGCCCAAAAGTACGCGCATCATGTTGATCACATGGCCGAACTCGGAAAAATGGGACTGAATCCGCTCGTTATGAAATCCATAAACGAGTATCAACAAGAACTCATCGCTACGGAAAATTGGACCGAGCTCCTTCAAGCAAACTTTGGAACGAAAGACGATTCACTCTCCGTTGGAACACTCTCGGAAAAAGCCTCCAAATCCCTCACAGAATTTCTTAAAGCACAAATCGAAAACACCAAAGATAATCCCGTGACGTTCCTCCGTAACGCTTCTCTCTTTGCCCTTGGCGTAGAGAAAAAATTCATCTCACGCGATTCTTTTCAAGACGAAAAAGCCTTTAAAAACCCAAGCCTCGAATATCTCGTCCAAACACTCGACGAAGCGACCCAAAACATCAAGGAAACGGAAAACGGGAGCGAATCAAAAGCAGCGAAAACCAGAAGTAAAACAAAAATTCGAAAAAACACGGTCCAGCAGGTCCTTCGTCACTGGACCGATATGCAAGCGCTCTTTGTTATAACCCCAGAAGAAGCCGAGCCCATTCGAAAAGCTATTCAAAGCCATATGCGTCCACTCCGAAAGTACCCAGAAATCATAAGCCTCATCCATCAATGTCCTGATTTCAAAGAACTCATTACCAGAGAAGACGCAGACGAGCCCACCGGGGTCATTATGAAGCACCAAGACGACTGGAAAGAAGACTTTGAAAAAAGAAGAGAAGCCGCCTTCAACCCTCCGATCAAAGCCATATCCAAAAGAGCACAAGCCGTCATGAAAGACTTTACGATCTTTGAATCACAGTTTCTTCCGATTCTCACCATCTTCAAAGAAGCGAAAGAACTCTACGATCTCAAAGTCATTCCTTTGGACCGTCTTATGGAAATTGCAGGACAGGTCAAAACCTTCATGGCACAACGAGGTATCCATCCCGATAAACCTATGAAGATAACCCTTCCCTACATAGAAGCCATACAAATGATCTCCGAGATCCAAGAAAGCAATATGCAGGTCATCGTGGAACACATGATGCGAAAAATTCCCGTCGATCTTCCAACGCTTCCAACCTACCGGTCTTAAAAGAAATATTCATGCCACCAAACGAAGACCTCTTACCGACTCAAGTGGACATAGAACGTCCTCTTCCGACCACTCTTGCAGAAGCCTTTTCTGAAGATGGGGATAATGGGGAGGCCTTTTTACAGATTCTCGAGCAACTCATTCCCAATGCGAGGAGATTCCCTTTACAACCTGACCCAGAAGCCACGCCTGACAACCCTGGATATGCGACCTTGATCAAACAACAGATCATTTTCTACAATCCCTACACGATTTTCACCCTTCCCATCGATGAAAAAATGGCCTGTTTTGCGCATGAATTCGGTCACCATTTACCAGAACTGCTCCAATTTCAAGATCAATGTGAAGCCCTGATTCCCGCAACCATAAGCCAACTTCCTGCAGAACTTCCCCAACAAACCAAAGAACAAATGGCGCGCGGGTTCATTAATACTTGTGCGGACGTGATCCTTGAAACCATCGCCCCTCATGCCGAAAATGTCACCACCCAAGATCTTTTGCGACAGTGTTTTCTTTTAAATCGAGGAACGATCTTTTCAAAAGAAATGGGTTGTGTCAGCCCGGAAGAAAGAGAGGCCGGACAAAAACGTGCTCAGGAATTTAAAGAAACCCAAGAATTTGTCTGGAAAGACAACGAATTTGAAGGAGCCATGGATCACATAGCCTTTCAAAACCTCTTTCTCACGGCACCTTTTTTTGGAATGCCAGAGACCAACACCCTTCCTCCGAAAGTTGTAAACGAAGTTCCAACCATGGAACATTACTTCCGATCCCTCAGAAGTACCACCTCCTCCGTGCATGAAAAATGCATGGTCTTTTTTGAAGGCATGCAGGACCTCGGTCGACTCCTTCAAGAGGATATCGATGAACAATGTTCCAAAGCAGACGATCCGCGAGCCAAACTCAAAGAAATCATCGAACAAATCGCACAACACAACCGACAAATTGAAGTGGTGACTCAACAATCAACAACCGTAAAACCAGGAACAAAAGAAGGAAAGCAGGTCGTCGAAGCAAACCTTCAAGAAGCGGCCAAGAGAATCGATGATCTCCTGGGAACAGACGCTGATGGGAGTGGTAAAATGAGCGGAAAAATATTGGATTCTCACATTCAAGAAATGGCCGAGCAACTCGAAATACCCCCCGAAATCTATCGCCAATATCTTCAAACCTGTGACATATTTTCTCCGCAAATCACACGTCTCACCGAAGTCTTCACTCGTTTTATTCAACAAGAATACCGAAAAATGCCCGTTCGAAGACAACGATCCGGATCCATGGTGGAACCCGGCCGCGAAGCCGAAGCCTGGACCCGAGGACGGATGGGCGAATTTGATGCCCCCGTATATGTCAATCAACGAAACTTTCTCACCCCCAAAATCCTCCAGATTCAAAAAATAATTGATGTATCCGGAAGTATGGGCGACCAACTGAATGAAACCCTCGGATATTACACGGCTTTCATGCAATCCGCGCTCAATATTGCCGAAGAACTTCGAAACAAATCCGGACGATACAAACTTCCCCGCGGCATGGAAAGCCCGGTTCAAACAGAAGTCATATTGTTTCACAGTGGCATAAAACTTGTGGTCCCCCTCGATGACGCCCCCACCCTCAAAACGCTCGTCCAAGGATTTTACCAAATAATCCTCGAAATGCAAAATCCTGGAGGAACCAATAGTGAAGCATCCTTAAAATATGGATACTCACGAATGAAATTACACGATCCCAATGCCTTAAAATTCATATCTATCCTCAGTGATGGATATGACACACTTCCCGAAGATACCGTTTTGAATCAAATCCAAGAAGATCCCTTAGGGATTTATTTCATGGTGAATGGTGTCGCCCCCTGTGCACAAGCCGTGATTGAAATGTATGAGTCTCATTTTCGTCCCCATTGCCGAACCCGTATGCACGCCGCTGCCAGCCACCGCGTAGGGGAGGCCGTCGATAAAACCATCACGTTTTTAGAAGAAAATATCGACGCCTTCTCGTCAAAATCATAGCCAAAACGAAGAAGACTTGACAAAATTAAGATAACAACTAAGTTAGGCTTAAGTTTGTTTGCTGAGTTCTTTTAGAACCCCTCTTTCTCCCATGACTATTTCGATGAAATCAGTCAGAGAAGAGATCAGATAGATGCTGATGAAATGTGAACCTGACTTCGTCTAAAGGTTCCCATTTATATCCTCACTCCGGTTTTCACCATAAAACCTGACTGAGAAAGCACGCGAAACAAACCCGGGCCGCCCTCAAAGCGGTCCTGTTTTTTAAAGAAGCAAGAAGCATTGACATATTGTGAAAAATGAGTAACTTAGAAACAAGTTTGTTTGCTTGGTTCTTTCAGAACCCCTCTTTCTCGCATGGCTCTTCCGATGGAATGAGTCCGAGAAGAAATAAGCCGCTGCTTCGGACAAGGCCCGGTTCTCTATTCTGACTTCGTCAGGAGACGGACCTCGTCCGAATGGATCTACATTCAATCATGATCCGTAATCCATATAGCACACGAAACAAACCCAGGCCGCCCACAAAGCGGCCGTTTTTCCTTGTACAAAAATTGACACAATCGACAAAAACAGTTAAAGTAGCGTCAACCTATTTGCTTTTGAAGCCTCTGGCTTCTTTCTCCCGGGCTCTTCCGATGGAACGAGTATATCGGGGAAAATCAAGAAAGTTCATCCTGCTCCAGTGGGCCCTCCGGGCCTGTCCTCACTGTATCTGGACATATGTTAGCGAGGAATCACCCTCACTAACATTAGATAAACCGAAATAGGTCTGGGTCGCCCCACAAAGGCGGCCCTCTTATCTTTGTTTTAAATCCTAAAAAGATTTGACAAATACGCAGTAAATACTAAATTAGTATCAACCTGTTTGCTTCGAAGCTTTTAGCTTCATCTCTCCCGGACTCTTCCGATGGAACGAGTATTATCGGGGAAAAGTAACGGACAGCGTGTTCGGTTCAGTGCGACCTCCTTCGTCGGTTAATCACACTGACCAACCACATGCTCACAGACTATACGCCTGTGAGCCTGCCCCGTACCGAAACAGGACGAGACCGCCCCTAAAAAAGGCGGTCTCTCTCTTTACGCACATCCGCTTCCCTGCTACAATCCGCGTGTATCCATGAACCGAATCTCCTCGCTCTCCCTTCTCTTCTCCAAACTCTTCCTCCTGAGTTGCTTTAGCTTCATGGGAGGCATGACCGTTGAGGCGACCGAACTACCTCCCTGTCATCAGGAACAAGCTCCCGAACAAGAAGAAGCAAACTGCGACGCCTGCTTAGAAGCCGCAGAAGCCTGGAGTGAGACCACTGTTTTAGAAAGCGATTCCCCAGAGATTGTTCTCCAAACAAGCTACACGATTCCTGATTTCATCGCCGCACCGATCTTTACACCAAAATCCTTGATGCTGGTTTTTTCCAGCCCAGATCCTCCAGCGATCATTACCAAGACAATCCAGCTTTTGCTCTAGACAGAAAAAGAATATTCTTAGTAGGATTTATTTTTTATTTCTTTTTTCTTTTTTTATTATGCAAAAATTATCAATCGTTTTCATCTTCGCCTTCGCTTTTCTTCTCACCGCTTGTGGTCAAAAACCTATGACCGAAGCTGACATGGCCGCTTCTTATGGACTTTCTATGGAAGAATTCCAAGAACAAAAAGAAGCCGCTGCTCGCATGAACATGTCGATCGAAGATCATCTGGGGGACATGGACAACATGCATGAACACGAAATGGATATGGATATGGAATCACACGGTCACTAAACCTTTGTAATTCTTATTCATTTTTATCATGAAAAACATATTCAAGGCTTTTTGGAAAAGGCCCATAAAATTATGGGAATGGGGAATTTATGCGGGAATAATAATCCTTGTGATTTTTGTTTTCATCTTCACAAAGACTCAAACACCCACGCCCACACATTCAAAAGTTTCAAAATCCACCAATGCGAAAATTCACAAATCTATAAATCCTCAAATTTCTGAATCTTTCTCGAGTATTAAACTCATCGGACAGGTTCATTCCAATCAGTTCGCTATGATTCATCCGCGGCGAGAAGGACTGCTCAAGGATATTTTGGTCGATGTCGGGGATGAGATTCAAATCGGACAAACGCTTGCCTTTCTCTTCCCGCAGGGAGTCGCCGGCCAAAGCTCAAGCCAAATCGCAAAAGCCAAAGCCCAGCTCATCGCGGCGGAACAAAACTTGGCCAATACGCGCGGAGTGGCCAGTGAATCTATCTCTGTATCAGAGAAAAAACTCCTTCAGGCCCAAACCCAACTCGACACAACAATCGAGGGCGGAAGCTTGAACGAACGAAGCCAACTCCAGCAAGATCTCGATCATGCACAGTCGATTTCAGATGCGGCTTTTCAGAACACGAAGAAAATTTTATACGGCGATACCGGCACGATCCAAAATGCATCGGCGCTGAAAGGCAACTTCAACAACAGCCTCTTGGAAAACAAAATTTTTAATCAGTATAAATCTGCTCGGCAGAACCGATTAGATCAAGCGTCAGTGCAAATCCAAATACGATCACTCGAAATCTTACTTTCTCTTGCCGAAGAACTCTACCAAAGCGCTTCTGAAAATTCACAGAATCACTTAGCGCTTCAGAAAAACAGACAAAATGTTTTGGCTGCGCTCGATCGACTGGAAAAGACTCTTCTCAGGGCCGATCAATTGTCGGTTTCCGTCAAGCAGGCCACTAAAGGCCTTGACCTGACATCTTCTCAGTCACAAAAAAGCATCTCTGATGCCCAAAACCGAGTCCAAGTGGCTCAAGAAGCCTATCAAAATGTTCTGGCCCAAAGCGGACACGTACGCGTTACCGCGCCTTTCGATGGCGTAATCGTGCGACGCTTCGCCGAGATCGGACACAACGTTCATCCCTCCAAAGCCCTCTTTGCCGTTGAAAACGTACACACCACCCTCGGCCAAGAAAACCCACAAGAAATTCACTTCGGTGTGCCAGAATCCTGGATGAAAAAAATAAAAATTACTGATGAGATTCTCATCAGTCTTCCCCAAGATAATAAAAAATTCCCGGCCCAGATCACCAGTATCGGCGCTTCTTTTGATGCGATGTCTCGCACCGCACAAGCACAGGCCGTGTTAGATACCCCTCAAGACTGGTCACACAACACGAGCATCTATGTACATTTGTTAGATCAAGAAAACCCCGTGTGGTCCGTTCCTTCCACCGCCCTCAAGCGCAAAGGGTCTGACTTTTATCTCTGGATCATTCAGGAAGATGAATCGTTAGCCCACCTCATCGTACAAGTCCTCGCCGAAGACGGTGAGTACAGCGATGTAAAATCCGAACTTCTCACAAAAGATCTGAATATTATCCAGACCGCCTCTTCTCGATTTTTTCGAGAAAGCAAACCTTTTCTAGCACCTCAAGAAACAGAAAATGATCAATAAACTTATCACTTTCGCCCTGGAAAACAGATTTCTTACGAGCATTATATTTGTGATTTTGATCTTAATGGGAAGTCTTTCGCTCATGAAAACGCCCGTTGATGCGATCCCCGATCTTTCGGAAAACCAAGTCATCGTCATGACCCGATGGGCCGGACAGTCTCCCCAAAACATTGAAGATCAGGTCACCTATCCCCTCACGGTGAGCATGCAGGGACTCCCCCAGGTCAAAGCCGTTCGCAGCAGCTCCATGCTCGGGACCTCCCTCGTAACCGTTATTTTTGAAGATAAAACTGACATTTATTTTGCCCGGGATCGGGTAAGTGAAAGACTGAGTGTTATTGCCAATCAACTTCCTTCCGGCGTAACGCCTCTGCTAGGGCCGGATGCCACCGGCGTCGGGCATATTTTTATGTATACCCTTGAGAGTAAAACACACTCCCTCACCCAACTACGATCATTACAAGATTTTACGGTCAGATATAATTTACAAAGTCTCTCCGGCGTAGCCGAAATCGCCTCGGTCGGCGGTTATCTCAAAACCTACCAAGTGGTCCTCGATCCGGTCAAACTTGAACAATACGATGTCAGTCTCCCCCACGTCATAAAAACCATTCAAGACGCCAATAACAATGTCTCCGGCAAAGTCCTCGAACACGGTGAGCGCGAAATCGCGATCCAAGGCTTGGGATTTTTTGAATCCCCCGAAGAAATGACCTCCCTTGTCTTAGGCCATCGTGCCGACGGCGTCCCCCTGACAATCCAAGATGTTGGAATAGTTCGTACGGGAAGTACTTTTCGACGCGGCATACTCGCTGATAGTGAATCCGAAAAAGTCGGCGGTATCGTCGTCATGCGTTATGGCGAAAATCCTCTCGAAGTCATTGGGCAGGTAAAAAATAAAATCAGTGACATAGAAAAAAGCCTCCCCGAAGGCATTACTATTCAACCTTTTTACGATCGAACCGAACTGATCCAAAACGCAATTCGTACCCTCCGCAATGTTTTGCTACAGATGTTGATGATTACCGGCCTGGTCCTCTGGGCCTTTTTACTCCATGGTGGCGCGACTATTATCACGGCTATCGCGTTAATCTTTGGTGTTTTGATGACGTTTTTAGCTATGTATACTTTAGGCATTCCTTCCAACATCATGAGTCTTGGCGGGATCGCCATCGCCATCGGAACCATGGTTGATAGTGCCATCGTCGTGACAGAAAATGCTTATCAGCATTTATTAAAAGCACAAAACCCCAAGACCTTTCAGCAACGCTTTTTAGTTATTTTAGAATCAACCAAAGAAGTTGCCGCACCACTGGTTTTCGCCATCTTCATTATCGCCCTCTCTTTCGTGCCAATCTTTGCGCTTGAAGGCATGGAAGGAAAGCTCTTCCATCCCCTCGCCTTCACGAATATCTTTGCGATGCTGGGCGCACTGGTCGCCTCACTCTTCTTAGTACCACTGCTCTGTTTATTTTTCCT
>DGOF01000028.1 GCA_002389285.1 Patescibacteria group bacterium UBA4473 | reverse complement strand
CCCGTAGAGTATGTTTTTGATTTACTGCGTGACTTTTATCACATGGATCCGCAGCAATTTTTGAGGAATCTTCTGGAGTTGCCCAACGGAGAGACGCAATGCTTTCGTCTTATACGCAGGACGATTGAGGAACCGAAGGCCGACAAATCTGCCGAAGATTGACAAAAAGAGGAAATAAGAATAAAAGATCGGAAAAATGTTGAGTCTCAATACCCCTTCAAGAGCCAAGCAGCCCCCTTTTGATCCGAAAGAGTTGGATCGTCCTCATCGCATAACCTATGCCATAGTGCGAAAGCTAGGAAAGCCAATGGGCATTGAGGCAGAGCCTCTTTGTGCTCGTCCGGGGGTTTTGCTTCGTGCGCACTTTCTCATTAGTGATTTAGTGGATGCGGTTTTATGTGAGAAAGGACCTACCCGGATGTCCGCTTCGGTGGCATTGAAAAAGATAGAAGCCAAAACGCCGTATGACGTTAAGCTTATGATTCAACAGGTTTTAGAAAATGCGTTTATAGAGCGTTGATAGAACTGGATGTATTGCGAGATCGTGTTTTTTGTGGTACAATGATGAGAAGTACTAACTTTTTTCTCATGGCTCCAAAAACAGGTCCAGCAAAAGATATAAAAAATGATCCTCAAGACGTACCCTCATCAGGGATTGAGAAGAAAGAAACTGCCGATGAAACAGGCGCATTGCACGACTTTCAAGAAACCCTCGAACAGGAGGTTGAGGCGAATTTTTCGAGAATCATTCAGAAGATGAAAACCTATGAAGGAATTCAGAAAATGGCCCAGGCGTTAGAAAGACATATAAAAGTAGCAGAAGAGGCCGGTCGAGGTGATGAGCAGGAGGCAAAGATCTTGAGGGCTCGGCTATCGATCTGCCAACGAAGAATACAACAAGTAGAGACAGGGGATGTGGTGATGCAAAAATCATTATTTTCGAAGGAGACGTTTGTGCCAATAAAGGCACGGAAAGAAGAAGTAAAACCTCCCGAACCGGAACCTCCGAAGCCGACGAAGGTGGTTGAAGAACCACAGCCAGAGCCGAAAACAGAACCGAAAGTTGAAGAGAAAAAAGAAGATTCGAAGTTGGAGGAACTTCCCGAGGATATTCAAAGTTCTTATCGGCGTATTCAAACTTTAAAAAAGCTTGCTGCGAAGCATAAACATCAGAAAGAGATGGCAGAGGAGAGACTGACAAAAGAAGAGGCAGTTTTAAGAAAGGCCGTGAATGAAGAGATGAAGAAGCTGCACGATCAGAACATCATATTGCTCAAAAAACTAGGAAAATGGACCGAACCAAAGGAGTACAAGCCTTCGAAAAAACAGAAGAGATCCCGTGCTTCTTCCGCTCCAATAGAACCACCTACGATCGAAGATCTCATGGAAAATCTAAGAAGTATGACCGAGAAGAATCAAGGACTGCAAAAAGAGGTGGTCGAACAAGCCGCACAAAAGAAATCAGATCAAGAACAGAAGCAGCAGTCGGAAGCAATGCAACAGTATGCGCCTCAGGATTCAGAAGAAACAAAAGCGGCTGGAACGATCAATGTGGCAGAACTCAATGAGGGGAACTTCTTAGCGAGACCGGAAAAGGTCTATCGGGTTCGAGGGGGAGAGTACAAACATCCGTTTTCTCCGGTAGAAGAACGTATTCGTGAAGAAAAATCTCAAAATCCAGATATGCCGTCGGAGGCCATTCAAAACTATTTTGATAATATCAGTAATCGAGTGGCCGAAGATATTATGCAGGCGGGAGGCAGTAAGAATCTCGATCAAGCGCTCTCTCAGATGAAAAGAACGGAGAAAGGTCGACGAGATATCGTTCGTTTTATCGGAAAGGCTTTTCGGGATCAAAACTGTCTGTACACTCCGGGTGAAAAGCTGACGAGAGCGTTTACGCATAGTAACGATAATCCATCACAAACATTCTTAGATTGCAATCTTTTGGCCGAAGGATTTATGCATGTGGGACGTAATCTGGGGCTTCCAATAGAGATGGCCATGAGTAACTCTCATGCGTATTCGATTTGGCAGGGGAAGACCGATCAATTTGAAATCGAAGCGACGGAGTTTCGAGCGGTTAATGAGACGGTTGAAAATGGAAAGAATATTCGCATAAATACGGGCCAAGAAGGTGAGAATTTGATCAATCCTATGGGATGGAGAAAGCGTTATAATGACAGAAATGTTTTAAAACCTTATGGGAAAGAAGTCGCACGGATAGCTCTTCATTATAAGCCACTGAGCAGTGCTGAGGTGAAAGATGTTACGTGGTATACACTGAATAATACGTTATTGCAAGACAAGATGAAGAGCGAGGGGCTTCGTGAGGCACAAAACAGTCTTCAGTCAATGATGAGTCGTATTCAAAATTCACCGTCTCCGGTCGTGATACGAGGAGGAGTGAATATGACAGAAGTATTGGCCAGTCGATATATTGGAAAGGAGAATTATGAAGCGGCTCGAAGTCTCAAGCCTCAACGGACACAACTAATAAATAAATTTGATAAGTATTTTACAGCGGAAGAGCAAAGTGGAGATCCGATTGAGGATATGATTCGGAATAAAGAGGTTTCTAAAAGAGCTGCAGAATTAGCTCGTCAAGGTATGGAAGGAAAACTTGAGGCGATAATGCTTCCATTGCTGGAGGCGAATGATGTGAGTGATGAAAATAAAAACCGTCTTAAGAATCAAAAAAGTGAATTTTTAGAAAAACATCAGGTAGTCTTAACGGGAACAGAGGAAGAGAAAGAAGAAGCTTTTGACTATTTTACAAAGAAGGCGAAAGATTCATCGTTGCAGTCTTTTCGAGCTATGTTGAATGTCGTTCTTAAGAATTTGTCACGAGATCCAAAATTAAAAAAACAGATACAAACAAAACTGAGAGAAAGTCAGAGGAAGTTATTAAAGGTTGTTGATGAATTTCATGATAAAAATAATACTTCTGAGGTTCATGAAAACATCAGAAAAGATGTTCGAGATATGAAAAATGTTATAGAAGGGAGGACGAATGGAATAGCTATCCAGGCTCATCATTGGCAGAATAAAAATTTAAGAATTAAATTTATTCGTTTAAACATGGTGTATAACGAATTAGAATCTAAAAAATAAAATTGTCGTATGACAAATATGCCCTCAGAATCATCGATTTCCACTGAGGATGAAAATTCTGCAGTGCACCAGACTTTTATCTCTAAAAAAGCCTCTGGAGAGAGACTAACCGAATCAGAAGTTGCCGAGTTAGAAGGCTTGGGAATAACCGATTGGCGAGGGGCAAATCTCACGGGTAATCGTATGAAAGCGGTGGCGGGGATGAATTTAGAAGATACGAATCATCAGGGATTAGTTATAGAAGGTGATCTGATTGATAGCCATTGGGGCGTTATACGAGGTGTGACATTTGAAGGAACGGTTCAGCATCTTGTGGCGACCGGAACGGTTACAGATTCTGTTTTCAATGGTCCCTGTGGGGCTTTTAATATTCAAGGAGATATCAAAAGGACTTTTTTTGAGGATGAAATTCATCAAATTACGATATCAGGATCCGTGCAAAATATGACCTGTGCCAATTTAGTTAATTCTTTAAATATTCACGGAGGAGATGGGATGAAGGATTCGTTATTTAAAGGCGATGTTCAGAATATGTATGTGAGAGAAGGTATTGTAGAAGATTGTACTTTTCATCAGAAACTTTCTTTTTCAAAAATTAAAGAAGGAAGAAATATTCGTATCGATGGGGGATGGGAGGACTTTAAAAGTCAAAAAATAGAGGGGCTGTATCGCGGGGATGAGGCGTTTGATGTGGTGGATGGAGTTTTGAAACAGCGTGAAGAATTGTCTTTGGCTCAAGAAAAAATAATTCGAACAATGGCACATCAATCTCATGAGCAATACAAAGATCAATTTCCTGTGTTTGAAGATTTTTTATCAGCCCTAACGCAAAATTGGATCCGACGGAAAAGAGTGTTTGATGCCGTCATCGAAAAAAAAGGGTTGGTACATAAAAATTCTTTACCCCTTGAGGAGGTCAATCAAGCCTCGGGGGTTCTTGTTTTTACGCATTCCGGGTCATGGGTGTTACATCAGCCAGGGGAGGATGGAGTGGGGAAGATGGCGTATATTCAAGCCGATTATAAATCGACAGAAGAGAGCGGGAAGGATTTTCAGCCCGGCGCATTTACACGTGAAGTCGCAACAGGATCGCGGATCAAAACAACACAGTTTCCAGGAAGTGGGATGAGTCCAGCTCAAGAAATAGCCGTGGTGGATCCGGATTCGGGGACGTCTATTGATATGGATGATTTGTTGGAAACATTACAGCAGGCTTCGCTTCGGATTGATAGAAAGACCGGGCTTGCCCGGCCAACTGAAAAAGAAGCACCTGTGAAAAAAGAAACGCCTCACTCAATGGTTGAAGGGATAAATCGTTGGGTTAAAAATACTTTGGGGATAAAATAATTTGACATTTATCAGTCCCGGCCCATAATAGCCCCGTACTTAGATGATGCTTCTTTATGAAGATCATCTATTTTTTGTAATTTCTTCTTTCCCGTTCGCTCATGCAAAGTCCTCTTCAAGCCGCTATCAACCAACTCTGTGCTGAAAAAAATCTCGAACGAGATATCGTAACCCAGGCCATAGAAAACGCGATTGCGTTGGCCTACAAAAAAGACTTCGGAACGCCGCGTCAGCAGATTACGGTTCGTTTGGGTGATGATATTTCAGAAATGCGGATTTTTGAAGAGAGAGAAGTCGTGAAGAAAGTAGAAGACTATGAAATTGAAATTACAGAAAAAGAAGCGCTTAAGATTCGTCCAGATATAAAAATTGGGGACAATGTTTTTGTTCCGGTTCCACCACATGAAGATTTTGGACGGATTGCGGCTCAGACAGCCAAGCATGTGATTTCCCAAAAGCTTCATGAAGCTGAGCGGTCTATGCTCTTTAACAAATTTAAAGATCGAGAAGGACAACTTCTCAGTGCACGAGTTCAAAAAGTGGATCATGATTCAGTGCTGCTTGAGATTGATGGCGTAACGACGATGTTGCATCACCGACAGCAGATTCCAGGAGAAAAATACTTCACGGGACAGCGAATTAAAGTGTACTTGCAGGAAGTTGAGCTCACCTCAAAAGGTCCACAGCTTCGTATCACACGAACGTCAGATGCCTTTATCGAAGCGTTATTCGAAGCAGAAATTCCAGAAATGCGAGAAGGATTGGTTTACATCGCCAAGATGGCGAGAGAATCAGGGGTTCGTTGTAAAATCGCTGTGGCTTCAGAAGATACGTCTATTGATCCGGTAGGAGCGTTTGTGGGACAGCGAGGATCACGAATTAATACGGTAATGGAAGAGGTAGGGGATGAACGTCTGGATGTAATTCAATTCTATGAGGATGAGAAAAAACTACTCTTGGCGGCGCTTTCACCCGCGAAGGTTTCGAAGGTAGAATTCTTTAAGGGGACCTCGGGAGAAAATCGAGTTAAAATATTTGTCCGAGAAGAAGAACGAGCGATTACGATTGGTCGAAAAGGACAAAATGTTCGTCTTGCCGGAGAAATGGTCGGGAAACAAATCGATGTGATTACCTATGACGGTCCGATGGAAGAAGAAGCCGAAGACAAAGCGCCTGAAAAGAAAGTGGAGCGTGAAATTTCAGAAAAAGTTTCGATTGATCATCTCGAAGGGGTTGATGCCGAAGTGGTGGCGACACTTACCGAGATGGGACTTTCACAGATCAAACAGTTTATCGGACTGAAAGCAGAAGAACTGGCAGAGATTGGTATCACGCTTGATCAAGCGAAGACCGTGATTAAAGCGGTGGAGAAATACACGAAACGGTAAAATATCTCCTCCATGCTCCCCTGTAGGGGGGAGCTGTTCCGACGTGTCGGAACTGAGGGGGTCAGCCAGAAGTACACACAATTACTTCATCAATAATCCGATCATGTCGCTCTACGGGAATCATTTCTCGTAGAGCGAATTTTGGAAGAATCATAAGGGTCGGAATATCTGAGTATTGTGCGAGAAGTTGGTCATAGAACCCACCACCACGCCCGAGCCTTTTGCCTGCTAAATCAGCGGCCAGTCCAGGCACAATGATGAGCGACTTAGTAGGGGCGCATTGCAATGCGCCCTCAAGCGATTCAGGAAACCAATATTGCTTCTCAGGAAATTTTTTTTGCAGTAAAGGCGTGAAGGGAACTTCATCTTTCATCGGTTCGTAAACCAACACTTCTTCGGCCTTTTGGAAAAAGTCTTGCTCTGAAATCTTCTGTGTGGCTTCTGCGGCCATCGCGTGTCGCTGTGCTTCTGACACATCATTCCAAAGATTTTTTATTTCTCGGCGTAGAAAATATTTACGCGCTTGTATAATATCTTTTTCGATCTGCGTATAGAGCGCATCTGCGTTCTGAAACTTTTGAATATCTCTTAATTTTTTTAAGACTTCTATTTCTAAATTTTTCCCATACAAATCATCCTCAAAATCCAAAATATGTACCTCGGCAGAAACATCACTTCCAAAGGTTTTTCTGGGGCCAAAATGCAGTAATGCCGGAATCTTGTTCGCCAAGACAAAATAAACCCCAAATTCCAAATCAGGTTCTAAATCAAGTCCATCAAGATCCAAATTCGCCGTCGCAATCCCAAACTTCTGGGCGATTTTATGACCGTGGGTAACCGGAGCAGAAAAAGACAGCATTATTATTCACGGACTTTTAAAATCTTGCTCTGGCTCAATACTTCTTTTGTCAGAGCTTTCCAAATCACCGCACGGAAGTAGTCACCGAGTCGGATGTGGGTTTTCTCGTGAAGGATGAGGGCTTGGGGAAAGGTCGGGGAAGTGAGAACTTTGACGATGCCCGTACGGGGTTCGGTCGAGTTACGAACCGGGAAATCAGGACAGCCATCAGGGGTATCGGCCGGAATATTGGGACACAGGTCTTCCGCAATCACGCCATCCTGGTCGAGATCAGTAAGATCTACTGGTGGGGATGCAGCGATGGCTTGGGCGAAGAACAAAGACAAAATCATAACTGAAGTATAGCTTAGGAGACTTTAGAAAACCAAATCATGAATGAATTAATTCTCGGTTTAACTTATTTTTAAGCTTTTTGCCTTCTTTCATTATTTTCCCGGTGCCCAAACAAAAATCATGAAAGAGCACCAAGACTTCGGTGCTATTAGGGAAGGGGAGAGTGGTTTCAAAAGGCAGATCGAATCCTTCTTTCCATCGATCCGCTTGCGCCCGGTCTAATTGAACAATATTTTTACTCGCAAAGTGTCCAAAGGCAATAGAAAAGGCACTTTCAAGGTTTTTATCTTTGTCCAAAAGAGGGATCCCTGCGCGTCGATGAAGATTCCTGAGTGCAAAAAGTCCTGCGGGTTTGGAGGCTAGAAAGTAAAGACCATCGCGATCAAGAATCGTTTTTTTGGCAAAGAGTTCTTTTGGAAATCCAAAGGCTTTATGAAGGCGCGTAAAGACTTCAGCACAATTATTTTTGCCGAGCATATCGAGGCCTCGAAGATGTTTTTTAACCGGATTTGTTTTGGGAAGGGGGGCCGTCTTTTGAATTTTGGCGATGAAAAAACACTCGGAATTCCACTGGTCGCTTCGCTTGTGTGGCCAGAGTCTTTTTACTTTTTTAGCCAGGTCTTTATCGAACAATTGATCATAAAATTTACTCACCCCAGATGTGTGAGGAATATCACCTAAATCGATCGTTTCGACCGCTAGATAATCACCGAAAGTTTTGCACAAATGTTCCACGACAGCCTCGTTTTCTTCGGGGGCGGATGTACAGGTGGAGTAGACCAAGGTTCCCCCTGGACGAAGCATTTTGAAGGCGGATTCTATGAGTTTTTTTTGAATCTTCGCAGCGCCGAAAATCTTTTGCTCCGACCACATAGTACTAAAAAATTTAGAATCTTTGCGTCCGTATCCTTCGCTACTACAAGGGGCATCTAGCAATATCTTATCAAACTCTTGATCAATAAAGTTGTTCATAAAGGTTCCGTCAGATTGTGTGACAACGACGTTGGTACAGCCCATGCGGTCCAGATTCGCAGTAAGCTTCTTGGATCGACTTGAGCTGAGTTCATTGGCGACAAGCACGCCAGAATGTTCCATGCGCTCACTGATGAACGTTGCTTTTGATCCAGGGGCGGCACACATGTCCAATATCTTTTCGTCGGGCTGAGGATCTAATATTTTTATCGGCAGCAAAGAGCTGAGAGTGGCCACGTAGAAGTGCCCACAGAAGTGTTCAAATGTTTTGCCCAAAGGAGATTCTTTCTGGTTGGGGCGGCTCAGAAAAGCCGCTTCTGGTATACCGGCTACTGGATCGAGGGTCCACTCTTGAGGCAATTTTGCATCTGGGGCTCTACGAATCGTCTTGGGGAGGGGTTCGGTACACGTTTTATAAAAAGCTTCCTGTTCAGATTTTGGAAGAATTTCTTGGATGCGTTCAATGAATTTTTCGGGGAGCATGAGAAGAGAGAGAAGCTTGTTCGCCGTAGCTTTAGCGAAGGCTGGATTGATGATTTTTGGTAATTTTTTTCCAGTCTTCAATATTTAATACTTCCGGTCGTAGACTGGAATCAATACCTTCCAAAACTTCTGGGGGGAGCGTGTTACTGAGTTTTTTTCGTTTGGAGCTAAACCCACGATTCACCATTTGAAAGAATGCTTTTTCGTTTTCAGGTGTAACCAGCGGTTTTGGGCGAGTGGTAAGTTTTATAATCGCTGAATCCACGCCCGGCACTGGATCAAAATGTTCGCGGCCCACCTCAAAGCAAAGTTCTGCTTCGGCAAAGATTTCGACGGAAATGGATAAAATAGATCTTTTTTTGGCAACGATTTTTTCAGCAACTTCTTTTTGAACCATCAGAATCATGAAATCAGGTTTGTTCGGACTCTTTGACAGAAATTTTCTGAGGATAGGCCCGGTAATGTTGTAGGGAATATTGGCGATGACGGAGTAGGCATCCGGGAAAATATCTTCAATATGCTGTTGTAATATGTCACCTGGAATGAGCGTAAAGTTTTCTCGCTGACCAAAGTCATGCGTGAGGACTTTACACGCACGAGGATCAAGCTCTACGGCCGTGAGTTCAGCGCCTGATTCGAGAAGCTTGGTCGTCAAAAATCCAAGCCCCGGGCCAATTTCAAGAATTTTTTTACCTTTTATGTCTCCCGCAACATCTAAAATATCATCGCGAATCAGGGACGATTTAAGAAAGTTTTGGCCGAGGGATTTTTTAGCAAATTTCACGAAAACATCATAAGGGTCTGGCGGTTTGGTGCAATGGCCTTTAGGAGAACTTGTTTTTCATCGCCAGCATGCAGGCGTCAGTGCCTCCCGCTTCAAATTCTTTTTTCGTTTTCATAATGATCGTAAAAGCATCTTCGATATGTTCAACGGGAAAGACATTGTCCAAATCTTCAATACTCGCCAGGCCACTGCCGACCGGATAGGCCAAAATCCATTCGTGAAGCTCCTTCCACATACCGCCTACGAGAATGATCGGGATATGACAAATATGTTTCACCTGCGTTAATTGCAGTGTGTAAAAGAATTCAAGACAGGTTCCAATGCCACCGGGCATAACCACGACGGCATTTGAAAGCTCCATGAAGTGATCCAGTCGATTCGAAAATTTCTGGAAATGTTTTTTTACGTTGAGATATTTGTTGCCAGAGTTTTCAAAAGGCAACTCTATCGTGAGTCCAATAGAATCCGTATTTGGATTTTTAGAAAGCACCTGGCCAAGATTAGCCGCTTCCATGAGTCCAGGACCTCCACCACTGACGATATCAACGCCTTCGCTTGCGAGTTTTTGAGCGAGTTTTGTTGTGTCTTGGTAGACATCATCTTCCCGCTGGATACGAGCCGACCCAAAAATAGCGATGCGAAAATCATCTTTGTTGAGTTCTTCTTCCATGGTGGTGCTGCGAGTATTGGGCATGTAGAGTGAGTAAAAGAGTAACAAAGAAGAGTTTAGAGGGAAATATCAAAACTGAAAAGCAAAAGAGCCTTTTAGTTTTTCATCCGTCGAAGCACCCAGGTGAGATACATTCCGTAAGCCAAGACGGCCAGAAGCGAAGGATTCGCATCATAACCAAAGATAGCTTTTAAGACTGACCCCAGGCCTTTTTCTTCACTGAGAAGAGGTGAGAGGTCAAAGAGTGGTTTGATAAATGTTGGAAGTACTTCTGCTCCCTGAAATTCCACAATCCCGTGGGCCAAGAGTCCCGCGGCAATGAAGATCAAAAGCACGCCGGTGACATGAAAAAATTTCTTTACCGGAAAAGTCTTCATGCCGAAGTAAATAGCCAGCCCAAGGCCTATGGCCGCAATGATTCCGAGACTGGCGCCCCAGGCAGAAACACCTTGTGAAGACTGCACACTAATCGCTTTAAGGAATATCACCGTCTCGATTCCTTCGCGGACTACAGACGTGAAGGCAAGAGCAACGAGAAACCAAATTTCTTTTTTCTCAAAAGCTTTTTGGACTTTATCCGTCAGTTCTTTTTTAAGATTTTTGGAGGTTTTATTCATCCAAAGAATCATGTGGGTAATGACGCCAAAGGCCATCAGCATGAGGGTCCCTTCGTAGATTTTTTCAGCGCTTCCAGAGAAGCCGCCCAAGAAAGTTTCAAACACCCAAGCAAAAGCAATACTCGCTACTACACCGGCTAGGACACCGGCCCAAAGAAGCAGATTTTGCTTTTTATCATTAAATACACGAAGCGCTGAGAACAAAATGCCGACAATGACGGCAGCCTCAAGCCCTTCCCGAAACGTAATCAGAAAAGAGGCAGACATTTATAAAAAAATTGAAAATATTTAAGACAAAAGTGAGTTCATTCTAATAAGATCCTCAAATTTTACAAAGCGTACTTCGGTATCTCAATATGGCGTATGATCGCGTGGTGCTAACACTTATGAGTTGGGTCATAGTATCATGAGGATAAGATCTTAAAAATTAATTTGACAGGAGATGGGTAACAGGAGCAGAATAACCCAAAGACATGAGAAATTCTAAAAACCTTGATTTCAAGGGGCCTAATTTTGTAGAGCCTAATTTTGTGAGAGCTGCTGTTATAGCGGTCATACTTTCTTGTAGCGCCTTAGCGCAAGAATCGAAAGAGAGTCTTATCGTGCCCGAAACAACACCGATTGAAGCGGCGGCTGAGCATGTAAAACAGCAGGTAGAGATGAATCTAGCGCCCAAAGTGGAGGACGTCGCTGCAAAATTGCATATCAAGGATCGACCGGATCCGGAGAGTTCGAATGTAATGAAAAAGATACACTTAGAGGATCGGGTGAAGCTTCATCCAGAATTTAATAAAACGGATGTCTCCGGATCGAGACAAAGTTTGCGAGACCTCATCGGAGACGCGGTTGGTTTGGATCGGAGTGAGGCACGAGTGAAGAGGGCCGAAAAAAAATTACTGACCCATCTAGAAAACCGGGAGTGGGGGCAAGCGTTTGATTTTTCTCTGAAGTCTTTTTCCACGCTGTCTTTGGCCATGAAAAAAAAGGCGGTAAAAGAAGCGGTCAGTCAGTTTTATAAATTAAATGATTCCGCTGGTGAAGGATTTGAAGCTGCGGGTCTGGTTGGAGATTCCATTGAGGGACTTGATCGAGGAAATATTGAGATAGAGCTTGGATCGACAGAATTCAGGGGAACAGAAGTTACGTTCTCTTTTGATTCGGGTCTGGCTGAGGATGGAGTGGTGCCCGTGATGGCTGAGATTCCTTTGGGAGATCGTGGTGATCGTGCGCTTTTGATGAGTCCCGAGGCGGTAGGATTAGAGTTCGAAATTGGGGAGCACCAGAAGGAAGGTTGGAATCTTAGTGTGGGAGGGCGCGTTGGATTTGACGGAGAATCACATGCCGGGTTTCTGGTCAAAACACGAGGTGGTTTTGGGGGGTTGGCTCATTTTGCTCGAGGATTGGTCGGAAAAGGGGATAAAAGGAAAGCTTCAGAACGTCCTCATTACACCGTCAGTCAAAGTTCAGCTTCTGATTCTTCGGTAGATCCTCTTACGAAAAATTGGGAGTGGGAGAGTGAGGGATCTCCGGAAGAGGTTCCGATGACGATCACCCAAGCTGTCGCTGAAGAGAAGGTTCAGAAAAAATATAGTTGGTGGGCCAAGCTACGAGGCAAACATAAAAAGGATCTTGAGGAGGTGACTCGGGTGAAGGTTGTATCCACTAAAAAACGACATCATCGTGATTATAACTGGGATCGATTGGCGCCAAGACTGGACGTAATTCAATCAGAGAGTCCTGTCGATGAAGAAGAAGTCGCAAAAGAAAAAATTTCAGTTCCAGATCCATCAACGATGATTCCAACAGAGCTTCCGACAGAAGAGGCCCCGAGAACCATCGTCAAAAAAACTCAGCCGACAAGTTAAGAACGAGTTTGACATTTGTAAATAAAGCAGTAAAAAGCGTTCATGTTAGATGCAGAACAAGTCCCGTCAACCCATACCGAGGAAACGATTTTTGCCCTTCTTGAGGCAGAAGAAATGGATGAAGCGGCCTGGGCGATCTATGAAAAATACGGTGATAGTATTTATGGGCAGGCGTTGCGGATTCTTCATAATACGCAGGATGCTGAAGAAGTACGGAATGATGTCTTGATACAGATCTTGAGAAAATGGGAGAGCTTCAAACACGAATCAAAATTTTCAACCTGGATTTATGTGATTACAGGCCATAAATCCTTGGAAAGATTGAGAGCGGGAAAGACTACGAGTCGGCCTATGACTTCAAAAGGAGGGGCGAGTTCTTTCGATGACGTTGGTTTTGATATAGATCCGATAGCGGCCCCAAAAAGCGATCCGGCGAATGTATTAATGTTAGCAGAATACCAAGGTCGAGTTGCGGAAGTGCTGAATGGATTGGAAGATCAATATAGAATTCCATGGGAATTAAAAAGACAGCATCAGTATTCACTGCAGCAAATAGCCGATGAGTTAAATATCTCGGAGCCGGCCGTCAAAAGCCGAGTGCATCGTGCCGGGCTGCAGATCAAGAAAGCTCTGCAAGAGATTCACTAAAAGTCAGTCGAAATTGATCGCTGAATTTGCCTCGGTTGTGGGTTTTGCAGCATATGCCGCAGGCTACGCGGGCTCTTTTGCGTTGGGATTGGTATATTTTGGTACAAGATGAACAGGTCGCGGAGTATTTGAGAGCAGGTGTATTAATACTTCCTGAGTGGTAACGTCTCGCGCCGTCACAGCCGATTTCAATCGCTTTGGCTTTCCAGACCTTATCATGGGCATGTCGGCGTCCTACAAGCGCGTGGGCGATTTCATGCAGAATAGTATTTCTGACAATGGCTTCATCATTGAGTTCGGTCAGGTGCCGAGAGAGACTGATCACCCGATCACAAAAATTACAGAGACCAAACCGAACTTTTGCCCGATCAAACTGAAAAGTCCATTTCTTTAACCCATGTTGAGCGAAAAGGTCTTGGGCGAGAGTTTCTGCATCAGAAAGCTTCATTTATAGATTTTTCAAAGCTTCGGTAACCGCTTCATGGCCAATGCCGGCGGCAGCGTAAAGCTCAGGCGCTTTGCCAGAAAGTTGGTATTCATTCACCGCAAGATTTTCAAAGTGATCGAAGGCGATGCCTTCCTGTGCGGCCAAGTGTGCAATGGCGCCGCCGAGTCCTGACGCGGCATTATGATCTTCAACCGTGATGACTTTTTTCGTTTTTTTGAGTGATTCGATCAGTGTCGCATCAAACTTTTTGATGGAGCTGGCCATGACGATCTCGGCATCAACGTCACTGGCTTCTCGGGCTTTGAGCGCTTCATGGATACACGATCCGATCGCCACAATCGTGACGGCATTTCCAGAGCGAAGGATTTCCGTTTTTCCGTATTCGTATTGATAGTTTTCATCAAAGAAAATCGATCCGTCTTCTCGCGTTAAAACCGGAAGTTTGTGGCGTCCCATACGGACATAAAAGTTTCCGTAGTGCGTGGCAACGTAGCGAATGATACGATCACAGTGATTCGGGTCTGCCGGTTCAATCACGCCTGTGTGAAAAAGACCAATCATTGATCCCATATCATCAATCGCTTGATGGGTGGGACCGTCTTCTCCGACCGAGAGTCCGCAGTGTGTGGACACCATTTTGACATTGGCACGGTTGATATCATTTACACGGGCTTGGTCTTTGGCACGACTGGACATGAAGGCTCCAAAAGTAGAAACAAAAGGAATTTTCCCTGAGATTGAGAGACCTCCGGCAGCCGAAACCATGTTTTGTTCACAGATACCAAACTCGATAAACTGCTCGGGAAGTTCCGCGGCGACAAACTTGGTCATCACTGATCCACCCACATCCGCGGTTCCAGCGATAATTTCTGGATTTTCATGGGCCAGGTTCAAGAGTGCTTTTCCATAAGCAGATCGACAGTCGGTTAATTCATCCGCCGGATAAAGATTGGGAGTTCCGGGATTTATCGCCAGAAGGCTTCTTTCTTCTATAAATTCAGGCTGAGGCGGCTGATAATTCGCCTCTTTGACAAAAGCTTCGAGTTGAGATTGTTCTTCGGGCGTAAGTTCGAGCTTTGAAAGCATTTCGTCGATGACATCAGGCTTGGGAGCTTTTCCATGCCAGGTAGATTTAAGCGCTTGGCCGTCCTCTTCCATACCCGGAACGCCATGTCCCATAATCGTCTTGG
>DGOF01000008.1 GCA_002389285.1 Patescibacteria group bacterium UBA4473 | reverse complement strand
CCTCCTACACCAATATAAAGTCCTCTGTCTAAAATCTTTTGCGCGAGCTCCCAATCCTCACAAAAACAATGCCAAACACCACCAAAAGAAAGCTCCCCAAAATTGTCTAAGGCCTGAAGTGTCTGGTCTGCCGAATTTCTTGTGTGTAAAATAACGGGTTTATTGAATTGTTGACAGAGCTCCAGATGTCGACGAAATGATTCTTCTTGAAGGGCTAGAAGCTCTGGTGTATTGCGGTGATAGAGGTCAAATCCTGTTTCTCCAAAACCTACTACTTGATCGGGATATTTTTCTGCCCACTGCGCAAAAAGCGCAAAGAGTTCGTCAAAATTAGACGTCTGAAGCGTGTAATCCTGGTAGGTTCGCGGCTTGTGTTCTGGATCGGGATGAAAACACTGATCCGCATCACAGGGATGCACACCCAAGACACAGCGCATGTCTTCATGGGTCTTGGCGAGTTCGAGCGCGGCAAAGCTCGAAAGCTCATCACAGCCAATCTGGATCTGAATCGAGACACCCTGCTCCCGACAACGGTCTATGACTGCCTCTCGATCGTCATCAAAAACTGAAAAATACAGATGTGAGTGCGTATCAATAATCGTCATGAATTTATTATTTTTTTTAATATTTTTTTAAGAAAAGAGCCGACGATGCGGCTCTGAGTCTACTTATATGTTCTGTAATTGAAAACCCTTATTGTGCGCCACCAAGATTCTTTGGCTGCGGCATCCATACACGGTCGTGATGATAGTACTGACCAGAATTCTGTTGAAAATTGTTTTGCTGTGTGTTTTGCTGATGGCTCGTACCAAATTGCACGTGTGGTTGAACCGATGAAGAGGAATTTTGAATTCCTCGCTGAGTATTCCACGTAGTACTGGCACTACATCCATCACTTACTCGTGTACTATATCCAGCCGTGTTCTGATCTACTGGCAAAAACACGCCGCCACGCAAGCCACTCCTCTGCTGAACCGATGACTGCTGTCCGTTTTGGCCATTTCTTTGACCTTGTCCATCTTGTCCGCGTCGAGAAGACTGATCGCCTTCTTGAGCACCTCTTCCTTCAGAAGATCTTCCGTTTGATCCACGATTCCCATGGTAATCCTGCTCACTCTGAGTTCGATCATTATCATTCGTTCCCCCTCGACCATTTCCATCAGGGAAATTATTACTTTGCGCTTCTGAGGTGTCTCGAACCATACGAAGATATTCTTCCAAAACACGGGCTTGATCCTGTGGAGACATGTTTTTAATCATTTCTGGTGTTACGATTTCCCCCGCGAACATCAAGACTTTATCTTGCTCCTCTGCCATTTTTCTGTATTCCTCATATTTTTCAGGATCGCATCCGACCAAAACAAACATAATTGCTAACAACGTGGATATTCTTAAGCTTGCTGCCTTCGAAAGGTTCTGCATAAGTGATTCATGCTTGGAAGTAGAATCAACAACACTACTTGCTTGGTCTAAAGATGATGGTTTCATGGAAAAAAAGATTAAGTTCAATCTCTTAATACTATTTTATTTAAAAAAGTCAAGAAAAAGTTTGTCTTTTTATCAGACCTGTGGAATCATACAGTCAATGACGAACTACAAAATCTTTGCCGGCTCCTCTCACCCTGAACTCGCTCAAGCCATTGCTCAGTCTCTGGGCCGGGATCTTGGGGCTCGTACGATTAAAACTTTTTCCTGCGGAGAATGTTATGTGAAGTTTGATGAGACCTTTCGAGGCCAGGATGTCTTTTTGATCCAAACGTGCCGTACCGGGCATATGAATGATGACCTGATGGAACTCTTACTTATGATTCATACGGCGAAACTGAGCTTTGCATCGAGTGTGCATGTGATCCTCCCCTACCTAGCGTATTCCCGCCAAGACAAGATTCACGAACCCCGTGAAGGTATTTCTGCCAAAATGCTGGCCGATCAGATCTATACCGCTGGAGCCGACCATGTGATTGCTCTTCATCTGCATTCCGATCAAACCCAAGGATTCTTTGACTGCCCCGTCGATAATCTCAATGCACGACGACTCTTTGTCGACCATATTAAAGCGAAAAATTTACAAGACGCCGTGATTGTCTCTCCTGATGCAGGAGGCGCCAAAATGGCGAAAAAGTTTGCGGATGATCTGGGGGTAAGTCTGGTGATCCTCCACAAACAACGTCCTGAACATAATAAATCAGAAGTTTCTCATGTGATCGGAGATGTAAAAGGCAAAACGCCCATCATCGTCGATGACATGGTCGACACCGCGGGATCGGTCGCGGGCGCGCATAAAGCTCTGATTGATGCGGGAGCGAATAAAGAAATCTATCTTTGTGCCACGCATGCGATCTTTTCGGGCAAAGCGAAAGAAAATCTTGATAACGCAGGCTTTGAGGAAATTATCACGACGGACAGCCTCCCCGTCCCCCATCCCCCAAAAAACTACCACACGATCTCCATCGCTCCCCTCTTTGCGGAAGTGATCCACAATGTCGCGGAACACAAGTCGGTGTCGAAATTGCATTTATGATCTTGATAGGCTTGATTTTAAAAGATTAAATTTAGATTAAATGTTGGGGACGTGGGAAAAACCCTGCTATTTTTTTCTTATGGATGATCGGAAACCGCTCGGTGCCAAAGGTGAAGAAATCGCCAAAAACTATCTGATAAAACAGGGACTGAACTTTCTTGATCAAAATTTTTATACAAGAGAGGGCGAGTTAGATCTGGTGATGTATGATCCGGTGCGATCAGAATATGTTTTGGTCGAGGTCAAAACCCGTCGGTCTCAAAAATTTGGTCTCGGGGAAGAAGCCGTCACGGACGAAAAAGTTTCCAAGCTGTATCAGGCGGCTGAGAAATTTTTTGCCCGTAAACTCGGTCTCAAAAATCTTGATCAAATCCGTGTACGCCTGGATGTAGTCGTCGTAGAGATGACGGAGACGGGCGTCTGGTGTCGATGGAAACAGTGGGAGTGAGGTCTATCTGAAGTCTGAGCTATTGAAGTATTAGGTCTGATCATTATACTCTTTCTCGTTATGACGACGTACAAAATTCAGACTTTTGGTTGCCAGATGAACTACTCGGATTCCGAGCGGGTTTCAAGTCTGTTAGAACAAGCGGGATTTAACCCAGCCAAAGAAGATGATACCGCCGACCTCTTGATTGCCAACACGTGTTCCGTTCGACAAAAATCAGAAGACAAAGCGATTGGATTTTTAACGCAGTGGAAAAAAGATCATCCACACGTCACGATCGCGGTCACCGGATGTATGATTCGTCAGACGGGTGACGCGAGTAATTCAAAAGACCCGGTACTCGAGCTTAAGCCCATAGATTTAGTGTTTCGGATTGAAGACACGGCCCGACTTCCCAAACTCTTGGAACCCCACTTTCCCGAGCATGACTTTTCTGAGTTTGGTCAGGTTTTTGGGACGGGAAGCGTGGAGAATTACTTTCACATCAATCCTAAAGTTGAAAATAGAAAACAGGTTTTTGTCCCAATTACGCAGGGCTGTGATAAGTTTTGTTCTTTTTGTATCGTCCCCTACACCCGTGGACGCGAACATTCTCGCCCCATGGACGATATCCTCGCCGAATGCGAACATCACGTAAAACATGGCGCGCTCGAGATCACGCTTTTGGGTCAAAATGTAAATTCTTATCGACAGGATGGGAAAAAATGCTTCACGACACTGGTTCAAAAAATTGATAAACTCTACGATCAAGGATTACGACGTATGCGATTCGTCTCCCCTCACCCACAGGACTTCACGGATGACGTGATAGAGGTTTTGGCCAAGATGAGAACTATGTGTCCGTATATTCACCTCCCGGCCCAGCATGGATGTGACACGATGCTTCGCGCGATGAACCGGAACTACCAAGTTGAACAGTATGAATCTATTGCTAAAAAAATACGGAAAGCGATCCCTGGATGTTCTCTTGCGACCGACATCATTGTCGGGTTTCCTGGCGAAACCGAACAAGACGTAAAAGATCTCATCGCCTTTGCAAAACGCGTTGATTTTGATTTTTCCTATACAGCCATCTACTCCCCTCGCAAAAATACGCCGGCCGCCCGCATGAAAGATCTTTTCATCGATCGTGAGGAACAAAAAAAACGATTCCATCGATTTGATAAAATGATTAAGGCGACGGCTTGGGCTCGTCGGGATCGAAAAATTGGACAAACGATCGAAGTCCTCGTCGAAACCTCTGAACCGACAAAGGATGGTATGTATAAAAACAAAGGCCGCAGCGCTGAATTTTATGAAACGATGTTTCTTTCGGGCCGACCGCTGTTTGGTCAATTGGTCAACGTCCAAATCGAAAAAAGAAGCAATTACTTCCTCAATGGAATCCTGCCAGAAGGCACGACGGGACTAAATGTTATTGCGTAGCCTCGCCTGTCAGCAACCCATCGATTAATTCTCTAAATTTCCCTTCCGGGAGCATGCCAGGAATCACTAATTCTTGATTGAGAACAAAGTAAGGCGTCCCCTGAACACCATATTTTTGAGCCAACACTTTATCCTGTGTTATTTTTGATTTCATAATGCCTGAATTCAAGCACATCATAAAAGAAGCGTCTTCCACGCCCACTGCATTTGCCACAGAACGAAGCGCTCTATCATCGGTCTTTCCAAAGTAATTTTCAAAATAGAGATCGTGAAACTCTAAAAACTTTCCCTGTTTCCCCGCACACTCTGAAGCTTCTGCCACCCGCGTCGTCCGAGCCGAAAGTGGAAAATGATGATACTCCACGACAAGCTTGTCTCCGTAGTCTTTTTTAAGATTCCCAACGACCGATGCGGCCGTTCTACAATGCCCACATCCAAAATCAAAAAACTCAACCATCGACACTTTTTCAACCCTCGGTGCGGCGGAATGAGACTCCGTAGATGATTCCGAAGTTTCAACAGCTTTTGGCTCTGACGTTGGTTCTTCAACCGGTGTTCCACAAGCTGTAATTGAAATAGAACAGGCGAGAAGGGCGAGCTTTTGGAAAAACATAGGTTATTAGAGGCTATTTTGTGGGAGCCTATCAGTTTTTGTTTGTCGAAACAACCAAAAACTCACGAGCATCATAATTATGCACAACCACTGCCCCGTAGAAATCCCCCAATAAAGACCATCCGGCTCCCGAACAAATTCAATTAAAAACCGTAAAACACCGTAACCCAGCAAAAAAGCGCCGGTTAGAAATCCACGTTTTTTCCACATTTTCTGAGCAAATAATTTGTTCAATATTAGAAACAGACTCGCATTTTTTGCCATTTCATAGAGCTGACTCGGATGACGATACAAATCATCAATATGTGGAAAAATCATGCCCCAGGTCTGATCGGTTGGGGTTCCCACAAGCTCTCCGTTTAGAAAATTTGCCAATCGCCCAAACATCAAAGCCAAGGATAAAGGAATCACTAAGACATCTGTCAGAGAGAGAAACTTGTATTTTTCTTTGTAGGCCACAAAGCAAAGCCACGCTCCTCCTCCCAAGAGTCCTCCATGAATGGACATACCTCCCTGCCAAATTTTTAAGATTTCAACCGGAGCCTGCCATAAAACTTCTGGGCTGTAGAACAAAAAAAATCCCAAACGCCCCCCCAGTACACCACTCATAAAGAGCCCTACGAGCATATTTTCAAACGACTCTTTTGACCAAGCGGGTTTCAGTGATTTTTTTTGAAGGCGAAACCCGATCCATAACATCAAAAAGAATCCCAAAATATAACTCAGCCCATACCATCGCACATCGAGTCCAAAGAGAGAAAAGGCAACCGCATCAAAATCCCAGATCATGCTTCAAATAAATGAAAACGACGAAATCTAAAGATTTTCAAAAGACTTCCGGATATCCATCGATGAAAACTGTGATTCCAAGTTTGAACTTCTTGATTATAAACTTTTTGGAGCGAGACAAGTTTGTGGTCGATGAATTCAAGATCTTTCACGAGTCGATCAAAAACACCGCCTTCCACGATTTTGTTCTGGGCTTCTAGTTTGGAAAAATATGTGTAGAGCAATTTTGAAAGTTTACGTTCTCTTTGTATACGCTCGACCGGATGTTCGGTCATCGACGCCTCCTGGCACGCAGCGCGAAGTTCCAAGAGTTTTTGGCGATCTTCCTCAGTCAGTCCCCCCTCGCGTCGAGAGAGTGTACACACGATCGGCACCATCATTTGTCGCTTGGAAAGGAAAAAAAGTAAAAAGAGCCAAAGCTTCTGAAGGTAGAGTTCTTGTTTGTGATAATAACGATAAACAATTCTCAAAAATCCGATACAGAATACAGCGCCCATAATCGGGAGAATGTAGGTATCGAGAAGAGAACTTCCTTGTTCCAACGAAAAAGAATCTGCCAACGTCCTTAATTTGTCCGCCCATCCCTCCGGCTCCACCATCCCCTCCTCTACCGCAAAGGTTGGTACAACTCGCTCCACTGGCACCTCCAACATATCTGGGACACTTATTTCTAACTCAGGAAGTATTTCTACAACTTCCTCAGAAGGTTCTACAATGGGTGGCTGATATCCACTCGGAAAAGGCATGCTATTGTTGGCTCAAAAAAAATCGCAAAGAGGTTTCAAGACTCTTTGCTCCGAGAACACTTTTGGCTTCCCTCTTAATCGATCGCAAGGATGGCCGACGACGATTATGATGTTCTTCGACTTGGAAAGAAGCGTTCTGCGAAAGTTGAAAAGAAGGGTCTGAAGTCATGTTGCGGAATTCAGTCTCTATTCTACAATCAGAACACGTAAAAAAGCTAATTTTTCTCAAGATATGACGCTTGATGGACACCATCTCATAGACATATTTGACGCTAAAATTGCGCCTTATGCTCAATATAATGCGAATTCTCGTGGACGAATCCATAAAGAATCCGTTGATCCGGAGCGTCTTGGATTTCAACGTGATCGAGATCGCATTATTTTTTCACCCGCTTTTCGAAGACTTCAAGGAAAAACACAGGTTGTTTCTCCACAGTTTGGCGATCATTTTCGTAATCGACTGACGCACACAATTGAAGTGGCTCAGATTGCGCGTGATCTTGCGCGACAATTAAAACTCAACGAAGACCTAGCTGAAGCGATTGCGCTGGCGCATGACCTGGGGCATCCCCCTTTTGGCCATAGTGGAGAGAGAGCTCTGGATGAAAAAATGCAAGAACGAGGACTGCATTTTGATCACAATATTCAAAGTCTGCGCGTCGTCACGGTTTTTGAAAAACGATATCCGCATTTCCCAGGCCTCAATCTCACCCATGAAGTACTCGAAGGAATCCAAAAACACGAGACTTTTTTTGATCGCCCCCATGGACCTATTTACACCCCCCATCTAGAATCTCAACTTGTCGATATTTCCGATGAGATCGCCTACCTTTCCGCCGACCTTGAGGATGGACTTCGTGGTAAATTTTTTACCCGAGAAGAGCTCCTCCAGCAAACTATCCCCAAATTGGCACACAACTCGCTCCCCCCAGCAGAACACACCAACCGATCCTCATTGATTCGTCGCATTATTCGTCATCTTCTGGAACATATTGTCCGAGATACCCAAAACCATATCCACCAACAAAATATCCGGACCCTCGAAGATGTCCAACAATCAAAAATAAAAATTGTTTCTTTTGAGGCTGATTTTTTCCGACACTTTCGAGACCTCAAGCAGTTTCTTTTTAAACGCTACTACGGAGCTCCAAAAGTACAAAAACTCAACGATCAGGGCAAAGCAATTATCTATCAGATTTTTGATGATCTTCTTCAAAACCCAGATCAAATTCCTTCAAAAGCCTATGACAATTTTCCTGACGAATCTCTTGAATCTAAAATTTGTGATTATATTGCGGGCATGACCGATCAATTTGCCCATGAATTCGTACACCATCTCCCGAGCTAAAAACATTGACGTTTGGCGATAAAATCTTTAGTTTCTGGATTGCTGAAGACTTTGAAAATTTGACAAAATGTCTTGAATGACTTGCCAAGAGGTTATTCGTTAGAGACCTTTTGTCACTTCCATGCATTCCATCCATGAGATCACGTCTTCGACCAAGGGATTATGGTATCATTCCACCTTTGTGCTTCCCCACCCAAACCATCCTATGCAAGAAACACACAACGCATACGACTTCCCATCTGCACGGCAGGAAATTCTAAAGACTCTCAAAGTCTACTATCCCGCCTGTACTGCCGAAGAAGAAGAAAAAATACTCCAGGCTTTTTCATTTGGACAAAAAGCTCATCATGGCCAATTGAGAAAATCCGGAGAACCCTATTTTTCACATTCGGTTGAAGCCACAAAAATTTTGCTCGCTATTCAGCCTGACGTTGAAACTATTATTGCCTGTCTTCTCCATGATGTTATTCCTGACACCGATGTTTCTGCGGAAAAAGTAGAAGATCTTTTTGGTGCTAAAATTCGACTTTTTTGTGAAGGAGTCTCTCATATATCCAAAGTTCAACTCAAAAAAGAACACCACAAAGAGCAACATACCGAAAATCTTCAAAAACTTTTTGTAGCGGTAGCAACCGATGTTCGAGTCATATTTGTAAAACTCTCGGACCGTATTCACAATTTAAAAACACTGCAATATTTGCCCCAAGAAAAACAGATTCGCATTGCCCGAGAATCGATGGAAGTTTATGCCCCTATCGCCGAAAGATTAGGACTCTTTGAATTTAAAAGTCAGATTCAAGACTTATCCTTTCAATACCTTTCTCCAAAATCCTATAAAAAACTTACCAAAGAAGTCGAAATCTATCGGCGCGAACAATTTGGACTCATCCAAAAAGCTATCGCCGAAATCAATGCCGTCTTTGCCGTTGAGAACATGCCTATTATTGATATCAAAGGACGTCAAAAAAATATTTATTCGACGTATGAGAAAATGCGTCGTAAAAACATTAGTAATGTCAGTGAAGTGTTTGACCTCTTTGGTATTAAAATTCTCGTTCAAACATCAGCCGATTGCTATCGAGCGCTTGGAATTATCCACTCTCGATGGAAACCTATGCCTAAACGCTTTAAAGATTATATCGCCGTTACGAAACCCAATGGATACCAAAGTCTTCATACGACCGTTTTGGGACTTGCTAAAAGCCATCTTCCCACGGAGATTCAGATCAAAACTCAAGATATGGATATGGATGCTGAATACGGTCCGGCTGCCCATTGGGCCTACAAAAAAACAAAGACTTCGAACTTTGACCGGACGTACCTCGATCGTATGAAATGGATGATTCCAGAAGGTGCTGAAAAAGGCGAACAGGATGCCCAAAAGTTTTTTGAACGCATGTCGCAGTCCATTCTGTCGGATCAACTGTATGTGTTCACCCCCAATGGAGATATTATAAATCTTCCGGTAGGGTCAACCCCGATTGATTTTGCGTATGCTATTCATTCTGACCTTGGAAACAACTGCATCGGGACTCGCGTAAATGGCGTCATTAAGTCCCTCGACTATCCGCTTCAAAATAGTGATATTGTGGAAGTTTCTACCAAAAAAGGACGAACCCCCAATCCTCTCTGGCTTAAGTTCGTCAAATCTCCTTTGGCGCGATCTGCTATTCAAAATGCTCTTCGAAAAACAAATCGTATTGAGAGTATCCCTCCCAAAATAGCCAATCCTGAAAAACTCATCAAGAATCAGGGTAAAGAAAACAAATCCCCGACTATTAGTGCCCCAAACCCACTGTCTCTCAATGTCGTTATTGGCGGTGAAGAAGGTCTTTCTTATCGTTATGCGCAATGCTGTAAGCCTTCTCCGGAAAAATCGATCCTTGCCTATAACTCTCGAGGACGTCAGTTTACCATCCATGAATTAAACTGCTCAAGTTGCAAAAAACTCGATCCCAAACGCTTCTGTGAGGCACATTTCATCGTGAAGCGGCGATTCCGTGTTCTTGCGAAAGATCGTAAGGGGTTGATGCGAGATTACTCCTCTACGATGACCAATCACGGAATCTTTATCCATGATATTCAATTCCAACGGAAGCCCGGTAATATCGCGGAATGGACCTTTGTGGTAAATATTAATTCTGACAAAGAATTCAGTGAACTGCTGAAAGAAATCCGACAGGTACAAAATGTTACGGAGACCCGTAAATTGACCTTCGCTCAAAAATAAGGGATAATAGAGCTCCGTTCTTTGATACTTCACGAATTCTTTCTTTCCCCGACGCAACCACTCACCTCTGGGGGTGCCAGGCTTTGACGGAGAGTTTTAGAATGTATGACTTGCGTTCACGGCGTGTTGGACCCGCCGGCAGATCCGATCCAACAAACTTAATTGCAAAATCTAAAAATTTTGTAGCAAGTGCACTACAACAGGCTAAAGCTTTGCTTTCTCCTGCGTACGCAGTTGCTTAAACAAACCTTACTTGAGCCCCTGGCTCGTAAGTGATCGAAGACGAATGATCTCCTAATCTTCGACCCAACTTGAGATCTTACATATAAACCCTGACCGAGTTTGTATGGACACCCTTGGTCACCGGTATGAAGTTTTTGTCTGATTTTCTACTTCATACTGTAAACAGATCAGACTACGAATGTAGACGGTCTTATATTCTCTCTTCGGACGCGAGTTCAACTCTCGCCACCTCCACCAGGCTTCGCTTTGCCTTGAACAAGGAGCGCAGCGACGCTGTGAAAGGGAAATGGAAGCCTGCCACGGCGTAGTGCTTATTAGAAAGCTACGCCCGGCACAGCCAGTATGTTCTTTCAAGAAATATTCAGCCTTAAGTTTCAAAAAACGAAGCCGGGCCTTTTCTTAAATCTACATTAAAAATTTTGACACTCTATTTTTTGTTATAGAGTATTTCTATGTTCGCTGTTTATTTAATCCAAAGCATCACTCATCCCACACAAACCTATATCGGCTTTTCCTCTGATCTCAAAGCAAGGCTTAACGCTCATAATTCGGGAAAATCCATTCACACCAATAAATTCAAACACTGGAAACTTGTCAGCTGCACCTTCTTTTCTGATAAAAAACGAGCGCTCGACTATGAATCATACTTAAAAAGTCACTCTGGACGAGCTTTCCGAAAAAAACACTTTTAAGCTAGCATGAGCTCCCCATGCCCTACCACTTCTACCTCGCCCGCTGCTCCAACAACTCGCTCTACGCGGGTTATTGTGCGAATCTCGAGGATCGTGAAGCCAAACACAATAACGGCACAGGCGCCAAATACACCCGCGCGCACGGACCGGTCAAAATCGTCTATTCTGAATCTTTCGAAACTCGCAGTGAGGCAATGAAACGCGAAGCGGAGATTAAGAAATGGAAGAAAGAAGAGAAAGAGCGATTGATCAAAAAAGACCTATGAAACCTCTAACTCATCTTGCTTATCCTGTTGTGTAATCTGTCGTATTTTTGTCGGATCTTTCGTTGGGACATACAAACTAGGATTTGAGTCTAACTGATCTTTTTCTCTTTGGATCAAATACATAAAGCTCTTTATATTTTTTGATTTTAATATCATCTTGAAAAACATACATCCTTCCTCTGCATCTGGATTACCGTACCCCAACTTATTATATTCTGAACCACCAATGGCGATAGGTTTTGCCGTAGACTCTGGAAACTGGTCATACATATTTCGTAAAAATGTATGACTAAAACAACTTCCAAAAATAAGAATATCCGGTGTTTTCTGTAGCGCCTCCCCATATTTTTCAACACGTTTTATTAATACCTGTGCGAGTTCTTCCGGTGAGATATAGAGCTCTTTTTTTAAGCTATCCGCCTCTAGATCTTCAACCTTACCGCTCTTCAAAAAGAGTGCATCCGGACCCCCGTGTCCATCAAAGAAAAAAGTAAAAGGTGGTGGGGTTTCCCGTATTTGATCTAATACTTCCTGTTTTTTTGTTTTCAGTTCTTTTTCAGAGGCTTCGTCCTTTGCTCGATAGGCATGAAACGAAGAAGATTTTTCTTCTAGTTGTTTTTGGACAGACGCTCTTCCAAAACGATAGGCATCCTCCTCCAATACTTCATTATGTGACAAAAGAACAACGTTTCTTTCTTGAAAAATTGAAACATCCCCCCAATCCTCAATGCCCTGAATAATATTTTCAAGCGCCTGGACAACATTTTCTTTGGTAATAGATTTTTCTCTAAAAAATAATTCTCGAAGAATTATGGCTGGAAGATCCGGCAATAGTAATTCTTTCAGAGGCACCGGTATTGATACTTTTTCCAGTAAATCTTTCAAAGAGACCATCTTCTCCAGCTTTTCAATACGTAGTAAATCAAGCGCTGGATCGCCTAACAGCGGACTATCCAGCCAGCGATAAATCTTTTTATTTTTTCCTTGTGCTAATCGTTTTTCCCAATGCTGCGCCCGCTCCTTCATCGACTTCAAAAGTATGCTCGGTTGGAACGGAAGGTTTCCATGAGCTATCAATCCACCGTTTATCGCGATGTGTGATAAAAAGTCATTTTTCCATGAAACCTCTGGATAAACAACGGCTACATTTGCCATATACATAGGATCATGACTGACTTCTTGCATCAAAAACACCCGAAGAGCTTCCGCTTCAAAATCTTCTGATTCCAGAGCTTGCAATACTTCCTGACTCCAGGATTCATCGCTGTACTTTTCTTTGATCACCGCCTCCAGAACCGGAGCAATACATTTCCTTTGGATACTTTCGCTCTCTGTAAATTCCTTCTCCCAAGGCAATATTGCTATGGCTAATCTTGGCTCTTTCAATGAAATTTTTTCTAAAAGATCCGCCCGCCAAGGCTCATCTTTATACAAATGAATACACTGCAAAGCCCAAACGGGATTTTTTTGTGCGGCAAAACGAAAAAATAAGGGCCCCCATGGCTTATCTTTATACATAGGAAAGAGACTGATAAGACGAGGGTCTTGCAGTCCTTCTTTTTGGACGATTCCCATAAGCTGATCAAAAGCTTTCGGGGAATTTTTATATTGTTTAAAATGTTCTAAAAATTCATCATCGGGAACTTTAAAAGCATCAAAACCTCTCTCTTCGTCTCTATCCTGAAGCGATGATGGTGCCGATTGAAAAGAAGGCACATTGATCTCTTCCGACAGAGCCGAAAGTTCTTTTGACGTACCCGACTTATTCGGTTGAGAGGGCAATCTTTCTCCCATTTAAATCCAACGCACAAATTCCACGGCATTAAGCAAATAAACACCCAAAGCGATGATCACAATACTGGCAACCGTCAGACCATTTTTAGTATGGAATTTTTTGCTGAGGCCTTTAAGACTTTCGGGGGAGAACATAAGAATAACTCCCTTCACGAGCGCGGACCATCCGACCACGGTCAATAATATATGCCACGAATCCCCTTCCCACACATTGTGAGATAAAACCATCAAAAGACCGATCACGAGAGAAAACACACCCGCGAGATACATACAGGTATCATGTTTCCAAAATTCTTTTGTAATTTTGAGCATGTGTTTGATGTGGAATAACATACCCAATCCGACAATGACCCAGGCGAGTCCTATGATTTCAGCGATAAAAATTGAAGTTTCCATTTGAGGAGAAAATTAAAAATAATGAACTACTCTTCATCATAGTTCGGAAAATAAAAAAACAAAGTTTTCCTACGCCCCTTCTATCTGCTGTTTCGCTTCCGCAATCGCTGTTTGTTCTTCGTCGCGTTCTTCTTGTTCTTCTTCCTGTGCCTGAACCTGTTTGGTTTCAACGACTTCTTTCTTAAAGGCCTGTGCCGTTTCCATCATGTTTTCTCCGGCTTGATCGACTATACTTTTTCGAAGGGATCCTTCGGGGCTTTCTTCACAAGCAATCGCATCCGAAAGATTTTCTATTTTTTTTGCTAAGACCTGTGCCTGAACTTCTGATTTTTTTTGAAGATGCTCTAGTGATTTTTGTAAAAATTCAATCCCTTTTTGATCAAGCCCACCCACCTTTAAAACATAGGCCAGAAAATCATTCCGTACTTGTAACGGTATTCCCTCTTCCTGTGAAAACCACTGAAGAAATTGTTCTAATTCTGTTTCTGGTACAAGAGTTGTCATGGTTAGCGAGTAACGTTAATAGAAATAAGACTTCCTGTTCTCTGTGCCGTTGTTGGCATTTTAAAATCTTTTGGAAATTTATTGGTTCGAACATAATCTTTCGGCGCTTTGAACTGGAGAACTTGCAGATGCCCCTGTGATGATTTTTGAACCACATAAAAATCATTCCCCGATTCGAAGAGAAACGCGTTTTCACTTTTTTCAAACAATGTTAAACCAGGCGCTTTACTCACTCCTTTCCCTATCGTGGACTGGGTTGAAAGTTCCATAACACTTCCCAATTGAAGTCTTTGCAATAATTCAAATTGCTTCGCTCCGATCGCTATCCCCTCTTTATTGGTTTGTACAACGGCAGAAACTTCCGTTAAAGCATCATTTTTGAGATCATCAAAACTTCGATAGATTCTGCCTCCCCTTCCATTAGGCGACGTAAGCATCATCGCGATACTGTTTTTCATTTCTTGAGAAAGACGTCCGATCTCCAATGGGTTCTTCTCCATATACGCACAATAGGCGATAAATTTTTCTTGTGGGGAAGGAATCTTTTTTTGTTTTTTTAATTCCGCTAATGCCGCCACAAAAGCAGCCTCACCGGGCACAAACAGAATGGCTTCGAGTTGATGTAAAACATCTTTCATAGAAACCGCCTCATTTATTTTGGATAAACCCAATTTTCCGTAAAAACTTGGTATATTAAAAATTGATTTTTGTATGATCGCTTCATGTTCGGCTAATTGTGTCGGAACATCATTCCATTCATTCGTAAGACCATCCAGCTCATCGACAGTTTGTGTTTGATCCAATCCTAATTCTTTATACGCTCGTAATCGCTGAGTCTGAGAAATATTCCCCACCACTAATCGTGCGAGAGAACGATCAAACGAGTTCAAAATATCATTTCTCCTTGGATCGGCGACTTCATTCTGAACCAATTGTAAAAAAGTATTTTTTTGATCCACAGAAAGAATATCAAAACTTGTTTTAATTTTCTCTTTTGAAGCCGTGTAGTCGTTATCACTTCCTTCTTTTGTGCCCGCGAGCTTGGCTTGTATATCCTCAAATATTTGAAGTACCAAAGCATTCCGTGCCTGAAAATCACGTTTTTCAATCCCTTCTCCCACTCGCTTTCTTCGCATAAAACCTTTGTTCTCCTTTGTCTGGGGTATTTTTCCTCGTACAAACCGAGCTATTCCAACATTGAGTCCAAGACCATCAAAAACACTGTTCGACATTCTCCCTAAATAGGTCTGATACTGTCGTGTGTCTTCTCTCTTCATTTCTTCGGCACTCGCATGCGCCTCATACTGCCCCCGAAGATTTGTCAGGACCGCCAAAGCCCTTTCTACATTTTCGACTTCTGTTTCCGCGACGGCTCGACCATGTTCTATTTTTTGAACTGTTTTTTGATACTTATCAGCTTCCCAGTCGGAATCAACATCTACGTTCTTCCTTCTGCCTTCCAACACATCCCAAATTCTCCGTGCCGTGTTTTTCTTTAACTTTTCTGGATCATTGTCTCGTACCAATCCCCCTTCATAATCGACATCCTCAATAATATCTTCTGCAAAATCTGGCATGGCGTCCATAGCCATATGTTCTGCCTCCTGAATACGTTGTTCAATAAGCGCCTCATCGACCTTGGTCCGAAGATTCGCATCTATGGCCTCGGTTCCTGAAAAATAAGACTCATAGTCCTCTGTATTCTCGATAAAGATAAATTTTCCGGGACCACCGTGCTGATGATACAAATATTTCATAAGAGATTTATAAATCCTTCTATTGTATCACGAAATAAGACTTACGACAATACTTCCTGCCTACAAATTCTCATCAACGTTCCCCTTCTTTACTTAAATTGACGCCTTTGTGTCTGCCAATCCTGTATTTTAGCATCGGTATTGCCGATAAAATAATAGCCTGGAATCTCAAAGGCATTCTGTTTATAGCTCTCTCTTTGATAATTATTGGATTGAAAATAGCCTCGCACGGCCGTGCTCACATAGCGCTCCAGCAAGTGCGGTGGAATTCGATTGTGGCTTCCTGCGTTTAAAAAACCAATGCCTTTTAATTCTTTGGAATCAACTTTCAAACGACCGGATACATTTTTAAAAAGGAAAATATCATGCGTTCTCACGTGACCATCATACGTTTCAACTTTCTTTGCATCATCCGGGTGTAACACAAGATGGAACTCTTCCCATACTTCTCGAACCGCGGCTTCAACCGGCGATTCCCCTTTTTCAATCGTTCCTCCCGGCAAACCGTATTTTCCATGAAACCCTTCCAAAGTTAATAAAACACTGTCATACACCTTTCCCCGCGAACTTTCGTATGGAGTATGAATGATGGCACGAGCCGTATGAAGTTTTGACACACATACTTTCTACCTTTTTTTCGAGAAATGTCAATCAATCTTAAGGCTGAAAGAAGATCGCTTGCATTAACTCAGAAAAGGTGTATAAATATATTTGATTATCCCTCCTTTCATGCCTCCCGAAGAATTCCCGGAAAAGCCCGATCTTGATCACACCCAACGACGGGTGGCCAAATGCCTACGTCAACAACAAGATCCCCTCAAGGTTATAAAGCATCTCCAGGTCTACGCCGATGAGCTAAAAGCCGCTATCGGTAAAATTCCTAGTGGATCTGCAGAATCTCCTGCTTCATCTGAGACACCTGCTTCAGTAACGACTGAAAAAACGTCTTAAAAAGTTCAGCTCCGTGGGCGCCCGTTCTTTCCTCTGTTTTTTGCAAGTTCTCCAGATCTCGTTGATATCGATCTTCGAGTTTTTTTCTATATTTCACAGGAATTTTATCCAACCACGCCTCAACCGATTTCTCATCCTCTGGAATAAAGGCCACGCAGTCCTTCTCCACTGATTGTTCCATTTCTTTTCTCATAGCTTCTTGCATCATGGCTTTAAAATTCGAGTCTTTTCGTAAAGCCTTAAAAATAGAATCTGGAGAAGCTGAATCCCCCCAAAGTCTTTGGTAGATCGTTCTAATCGTATTTTTTCCACTCTTTTCAAATAAAAACCGAGCGCCTTCTTCTGCATCTCTCGAAATGACGCCGGTCAAACCATAAATTTTCCCAGTAAGATGATAAGACAAATCTTCAAAATTCTTTACTTGGGTATAATTCTGCTAAAACACAATGTCCGCCTTGAAATGATCATTACGATCCATCCCCCTTTTTTTATACGGATTAGTCGTATAATCACAGACTATCAAGGTCGGTTCCGCTGTCTCAGAACGATGAACCCGCAACACAAAATCTCCCCCCATAATACTATCAACTAATGAACCCGTCGTAACAAGATAATCAACATGACAGTTTTCATTTCTTAATTTTTTTCGAAGCTCGGCCTGCAATCTTTGCGCGGCTAAAGCCGGTAAAGGGTGCCCCCCTTCCTGCCGTTCAGGATCATGAAAACGAGCTCCTAAACTTTTTGGATCCACGGATTTCATGGAGGTTAAAACCGATTCATGATAATCAGTTCTGTTTTCAAAAGATTCCCCAAGCACCGGAGCCACCATATTTTTGGCTCCATGGTCCCACACAAATGTATACAGAGCAGAGACAGTTTCTTCGGCCTTTTTCAGATCCTTTCCCCAATTATGGTACGTATGATTTATCATATGCGATCTTTTTTCATCGAGGTCTTGCCGACATTCTTTAAGGGTATCAATCACACTGCCCACAGCACCTAATGCCGGTACCAATTCTTCTTTTAGTCGTCCGGTTTCTAAGGAGGACGGATCTAGAGGCATATCCGAATCGCCTAAAAATATATGCTCCATCACCATCCCTCGTTCGCCTTCTGATTCTGAATGCTCAAGACACGCCCCAATCACTTCGCGAAAATAAGCCGCGTTTTCTTCGGAGACATTATCTGGTTGATTTGTTTCATGCCCTTTTCCAGGAGTCAGATGTTCGTTGCCGGATGCGTTTGTATCTTGCCTCATCTCCTAACAATAACATATAAACAGTGTTATTGCAAGGCCTTGATGTGTTGTAGGGCTTTTTCGACCTCGGCTTTGGAAGTCTCCCGTCCAAAACTCATCCGCACGCCGCGCAAGGCTTCTTGATCCGAAAACCCTAACGCCTGTAAGACCCCTGACGGCTGCGTAGTCCCGCTGGAGCAAGCCGTCCCAGCTGAAAGTTCGACTCCCGCAAGATCGGCCTGTACGACAAAAGTATGACTGTCTGATTGTGGCAGCAAGAAATGTAAAATATGCGGCAGATAATTTTGCTCTGGGCTTATGATTTTGAATCCTGATTTTTCTAACTCGGCGCGTGCATATTGATGAAGTTTTTCAAAATGTGCGCGAAGCTTTGCCTTGTGCTGCGTGTGAAGTTCTAAGGCTTTAGCCAGCGCGACAATACCGATTATGTTTTCGGTTCCGCCTCGAAAACCAAACTCTTGTGTGCCGCCTTGAAGCGGTGTGATTTCAAAATCTTTCGCTTTAATTAATAATCCGGATCCGGCTAATCCTCCGAATTTTTCACCCGATAAGATCAAGGCCTCTGCACCGGAATTTTTTAGATTTATTTCTTCAGTAATGACAGAGGCTGCTATATCCAGCACTATTTTTTGATCACTTTTTTTGTTCAAGTTTTGCACATCTTTTACATGCCCGGTTTCCGAACAGCCATGTTCTGAGGCCAAAATTTCGGCGTCTTCAAATGAACAAGACTCCCCTACAGATTGGCGCATACAAGCATGTGCAAGCGGCGAAACCCAGACTTTTTTCTTATGTAATGCTAGATTTGCGGCTTCCGTCGCGCCCGAAGTAAAGATCACCTGATCTAAATCAACCTGAAAAATATCCGCACAGGTCTGACGGGCCTGATCGATCAATCCTCTCGCTCTACGCCCTGAAGTATGGATCGAACTCGGGTTGGCCAAATCCTGTGATAACAGCTCTCCTATTAAAGTTTTTACCTCCGGCCAAAGGGTCGTTGCGGCAGCATGATCAAGATACATACGAGATTCATACCGCTTTTTGGTAAAATTACAAAATTAAAATTATAAAATTTAGACGCTTCACGCTATACTCTCTCGGACTCATGATGACTCTTCTCATCCTTTTCGGCCTGCTGATTATTTTTTATGCCCTGGCAGAGATCTGCGACAAGTACTTTGTCGAAAGCTTAGAAATGATTACCGAACGGCTCAAAATTTCTCCGGATGTGGCGGGCGCAACCTTTATGGCGGTTGGATCAAGTGCGCCGGAATTTTTTACAGCGGTCATTGCCCTGAGTAAAGTCGGTGCTGAATCCATCGGTGCGGGAACCATTGTCGGGTCTGCTATTTTTAATATTCTGGTTATTGTGGGAGCTTCGGCGGTGGTTTCAACCGCCTTTCTTTCATGGAAACCTGTTGTGCGAGATATTGGATTTTATATTCTTTCGCTTTTGGTGCTCTTGTTTACCTTTTCTGATGGCGTCATCACGCTTTCCGAGACATTTTGGTATATCGGCCTCTACCTGATCTATCTCATCGTCCTGAAGTACTGGAATCGCTGGGTCCCCCATCAGGCCGTTGAAAAGAAAACTCTCCCTCAAAAGAAATCATCCTTTACGCTCAACAAGCCTCGACTTCTCAGAGTCTTGGATCAATTCATCAGTTTCTTTTTTCCCAACCTCAAAAAAAATCCTCAGCGCTTTGGGATAACCTTTGTCGTATCCGTTCTTCTTATTGCGGTCCTCAGTTGGTTCATGGTCGAGCTGGCGGTCCATTTGGCACAGGTCTGGAATATTTCTCAGGCCATTATTGCCCTCACCGTCCTGGCGGCGGGAACCTCTGTCCCCGACCTCCTCTCGTCTATTTTCGCCTCCAAGCGCGGATCGGGCGACATGGCAATCAGTAATGCCGTCGGCAGTAACACGTTTGATATTCTAATCGGACTCGGACTTCCCTGGTGTGTTTATACCTGGTGGAAAGGATCCCCCGTCACGGTCGGAACCGAAAGTCTTATGTCGTCCATGATTCTTCTTTTTGCGACCGTCATCGTCCTGTTCTTTCTCATCATAGCCCAACAGTATCAACTTCGAAAAAGCGCCGGATGGACGCTTATATTACTCTATGTGGCTTATTTAATTTTCACCGTCTTCCAGGTCCTCAGCTAAATAAAAAAAGACTAGTAATAATCCCCTCCTGAAGACAATCGAAGTCGTATCGGGTTTTCTTGAAGCACTTCAATTTCAGCCCCACACAGAGAACATTCCAGGATCTCTCCTTCGGTCAAATCTGACTCTATGACTTCAAATTTCCCCCGGCAATCCGGGCAAAAAATTCGAACGTCAACATCTTCTAACAAACTCATGGGGTGAAAAGAAGGAATGGAGGGTCGCCACCCTTTTTAGCGAATAGAAGGAGAAAAATCAACTTTTCTCCTGGTGTATTTTTTTTAAGGCGGCTAAATGTTCGAGTGCCTGAAGCGGCGTAATCTGGTCAGGGTCTAGGTTCCCAAGGGCTTCCTCGAGGCGTGAATGAGGCGCCGTTATTTTTTGTGATTTTCGCGTCATCGTAAACAGATTGGGTTTTCCTGAAAGTAAATTTTCTGACTCCAAACGCTGGAGAACCTCTTGTGCATTTTTGATCACGGAAGCCGGAATCCCGGCGTATTTTGCTACTTCAATTCCGAACGAATCCGCAATACCGCCTTTTAGAATTTTTCGTAGAAAGACGATGCCGGTTTCGTTTTGAGAAACGGACACATGAAAGTTCTCCGCCGCGAATAAATCTTCAACTAATTCGATCAGCTCATGATAGTGCGTCGCAAAAAGCGTCTTGGATTTAATATGATTATGAATATATTCGGTAATGGCCCAGGCCAGTGATAAACCATCAAAAGTGGATGTTCCCCTGCCTATTTCGTCTAAAATAATAAAACTGTGTTCGGTCGCCGCATTAAGAATATGCGCGGTCTCAGCCATTTCGACAAAGAAAGTAGATTTACCGGCGGCCAGATTATCCGACGCACCCACGCGCGTAAAAATGCGATCAAAGATTCCTGCCTGGTATGATTTCGCCGGAACGAAGCTTCCCATCTGGGCCAACCAGATCAGCAATGCATTTTGGCGTAAAAACGTTGATTTTCCGGCCATATTCGGCCCGGTGATCAAATGCATCCGTGACGTCTCCTGATCCATCGAGAGATCATTAGCAATGAATTTTTCTGATCCCAGCGCTTCCACGACCGGATGTCTCCCTTTCTCTATCTCTAATATTTCTGGCCTGCCCGCCGTAGCTTCAGCGAAGGCGGGCTTCGTCCAGTTATTTTTTTGAGCCGTTCGGGCCAGTGTATTCAAAAAATCTATTTGTCCGATCGCTTGGGCTGATTTTTGAAGCGACTCTATGTGCGCTATGACTTCTTCTCTGAGGTTTTGAAAAAGCTCGTGCTCTCGCGCAAACGATTGTTCTTCTGCCGAGAGAGCCTTTTGCTCATGACTGGCTAATTCAGGCGTTGTGTAGCGTTCGGCATTGACCAAGGTCTGACGGCCGATCCAACTTTCTGGCACATTCGCTTTTTGGCCTTTTGAGACCTCCAAACAAAATCCAAAGGTCTTTGAATATTTGATTCTGAGATTTTGAATACCGGATTCCTGTTTCTTCTGAACAAGAAAATTGTTCAACCAAGTTTCTGAATCTTGGCTCAAGACGCGATACCCGTCCAACTTTTCGTCATAACCATCTTGAAACATACCGCCGGCCGTAATTTCTATCGGTGGATTTTCCGCCAATGCCCTCTCAAGATTTTTATAAAGATCTTCAAAAGCCGTAAAAGATGTTGTGTCTTGAACCAAACAAGAATCTTTTAAAATTTCATGAAGCTTGGGAAAGCGAGACAAAGCCTCTCGTAAGAATACCAAATCACGAGCGTTGCCACGCCCGGTAGAGAGTCGCGCCAAAAGGCGCTCTAGATCGGGCAGGCGGTTGAGGGTTTGCGTAACCGCGGTCAATAAGTCGTGATCTTTTGTCAGTTCATCGACGGCTTCCAAACGCTGATTAATTTGCTGATGATTCAGAAGCGGCGCCAGTAAGGCCTGAAAAAGAACCCGTCCGCCCATCGCCGTTCCTGATTTTTCAAACACCGATCGCAGCGTACTGTCCCCTTCTCCAACCTGAATCGTCTGAATGATTTCTAAATGTCGGAGCGTCTGCTGATCCACCTGCATAAAGTCTCCCCGCTGATAACAGACTAACTTTTGAATATGCGTCAGATTTGTTTTTTGCGTTTCTTGTAAATAATCCAGCACCAGACCTGCCACTTGTTGCAGGTTTTCATTTTTTTCTATCTCAAACACTTCTAAATTTTTAACTTCAAAATGCTGTTTTAAATTTTCTGAAGCCTGATGCGCGGAAAGTTCAGACCGAACCGTCACATGCACTTGAGGCAACTTGATGCAAAAACTTTCATCTTCAAAAAGATTACTGGGGATTAATATTTCCTGCGGATTGATTTTATAAAGTTCATCAAAAAAACTGAGTTCATCTTCCATCTGACAGACTTTGAAGTCCCCCGTCGAAAGATCTGCATACGCCAAGGCATAAATCTTTTTTTTCACATCCACCTGAATACCGGCTAAAAAGTTATTTTCTTCCGGATTCAAAACTCCTGATTCCAAAGAGGCCCCGGGCGTCACCACACGAACGACTTTGCGCTGAACGATATCTTTTCCTTCCGCCGCTTCTTGGTCCGCGATCGCGACTTTGTAGCCGGCTTGCACGAGCTTTTCTAGATATTCTTTGTGGGCGTGATGGGGAAACCCACACATCGGCATTTCATTGTCACTTCCTTTGTGTCGCGCGGTGAGAGTTATCCCTAAAATCCGCGATGCCAACTGCGCATCCTCATAAAACAATTCATAAAAATCTCCCAACCGAAAAAAGAGCAGCGCCTCAGGGTTTTCTGCTTTCAGACGATGATATTGTTGTTGAACGGGGGTACTCATACGCGGAGATATTTGTATCAGTTTTTCAGATAAAAAACCAGCCTGGCATAGTTAAGTGGCACTGCCGTCCCGAAGGAGGCAGTGCCATCTCGCGCAGAGGAGTGTTTCTGCGCTAGGTACAGGCTCGCCGGAGAGCGGACACCTGAGCTCTGGTATACAGCCTCTTCGTCCACGATATCCGATCGTCATGACCGTAGAGACGCGCACGTCGCGACGAAGCTTGGTCCACATTGATCGCTTCACGATCGATGCGCACGGACAGTCCCTGACTTGTCTGGAAAGCCACCAGAATCTTCCCTTTCGGGATAGCGTTGCCCGCCGCATACGGCTGACCTTTGTCGAGGATGCTGCGCATTGCGGCGCACACCTCGGAATTGGTAGAAAACAAGGCCATGATAGGTCTCCTTTTTCTGGGGTTTGGGGTTACTCCTGTTCCGAGAAAGAACGCATCAAGGCGTTTTTCTGCGAAAACTAATCGCAATGTACTACTGTTTTTGAAAAAGTAAAGAGAGAAGGCTAAACAGACTCCAGTTTATAACACCACTGCCGGTTCTGGTGACGCTGCGCCTTAACACCGGAACCGGCGGGAGACTGTCGGAGAGATTGGGGATTAGTTCATCTTGTGGTCTCTTTGAACCTTATTGTAATCAAAATCCGGGTTGAGTTTATCGAGTTCCCACGCCATTGGGTTATTTAAAATATATTCCCAACAGGATTCAAGATCTTTTTCATCACGAATAATGTGATCGTAAAAAGAACGTTGCCAGGCAAAAGTGGGATCCAAAAGTTTTATTTTTTTTGTACAAGCTCCTTTAAACTGGCACATAATAGAACTTACTGTCTTGGGTTGTAGTACCCGATTTGTAGGGGCGTCTCGCTGAGACGCCCTCACGACAGACTGATTATTTCGTTCATCAAGAAAATTCGTCAAAAACAGAATCCCATGAAAATGGTTTGGCATGACCACCCACTCTCCCAGTCGAACATCCTCTCTTCTCTTTTCCGTTATTTTCCACTCTTTTTCCACGATCCTCCCCTTTTCATTTAAAACCATTTTTCCTTCTTTTATATGTCCAAAGAAGCATTTTTTATCTTGGGTACAAATGGTAATAACATAGGCTCCCGACAACGCATAATCATGTGTTTTACATCGTAATGAGTTGTGGCCACGATATTCTGACCCCATGAGAAGAAATATTTAAGAGAGAAATATAAGCTTTCACGAGGGCGTCTCAGCGAGACGCCCCTACAAGTACTTTTGTAGCAAACAATTTTTTCATCTTCAAACATTTCATCTCGATTTAATATTCAAAAGAATTACATCGCCAGTTCTGGTGTTAGAGTTTTTTTCTTTGAAAAAAAACGTCACCGGAACCGGCGGAAGAAAAAGTAAAGAAATCCAGTATAAATCTCTTCCATAAAAAACCAGCCCCGCTGCGATAGCGGGGCTGTAAAATCTTGTTCCCTCCCGAGAGCTTCGACACCCGCTGATTTAGGTGTCCACCGCTACGTCGAGTATGGAAGTTCTCAGGAAAGACAAGATTTTTAGGCATGAGACCAGTCTGTCACAAATGAAGGGATGACAGGCGCCTCTTCCTCTTGGTGAGATTCTCTCCCCCAGGCCCGTACGGCCGCCTCTGCACTGTCTCCCGACGCGTAACTGTCAGGGATATGGTTGTGCATTTTCTGACAGGCGGCCTTGATGGTCGCATCGGTGGCCTTCAATACGGCCGCCGCGACCTCTGTGCCAGAGAGGCCTTCTGTTTTGAGGCCCTTGGTAAGTTCGGTCAAGACCGCCTCAGCAACCGACCACGTATCCATCCGATTCCCGCGACAATTGTATGTCGCGTAATACGTTTCTTTTTTCATGGATCTTCTCCTCCTTGTTCTTGTTGTTTTAAATTAGGCGCGGACGATGTCCAAGCCACCAGAGTGGACCATCGTGGCCCCTACTGGGAAATGAAATTCCGAAACCTTGGGCGGGTTCGCTTCGTGCTTTTCCCAGTTGGCGATCGCCAACTCTTTGCTGTCCCCCAGGATGTAGTCATCCGGGGTGAAGCCATGCCGGCCATGACAGGCCTGCTTGATCTGCATGGTGTTCCCCGTTGCCTCCCAGGCAACGACATTCCCCGATCTGGGGTCCTGCGTGGCATACCACTTATTCATATTCATATCCTCCCTGGATATTTTTGCGTGTTGACTCCCAAGTCAAAGTTTAAGATAGTTCTTGTCTTTCTGAGAGCGTTCAGGGCACGGATGTCCATGCTCTCAACGCTCCCAAAAAATATGTTGTGTCAAAGATCGAGCCGAACATATTGGTTTTTTCTCAAATGTCAAATTTTTTCCCTATTGCCCCGCATAGTTCATGCTCTATACTCTCTCTTGGTTATGAGACTTTTTTTCTGGCTGTGCTTACTGCTTTTGATTCCTGGGTTATTGGCCCGGGTGAGCGTGGGGAATGCTGGACTTTTGCCCAGCGATCTCCTGTTGCCTATCTTTAGTGGTCTGTGGTTGGCGCAGAAGCTTTTTATTGAGCGGAAGATCCCGATGCCGAAGTTTTTACTGCCAGGACTGGTATTTTTAGCGGTAGCGTTGATCAGCTTTGTCTTGGGCGCACATGATCTGGCCTTTAAAGAACAAGTCTTATCTTTCTCTTATTGGATACGGTTTGCGAGTCTCTTGATCTTTGGACTGGCCGCGGCGGATTTCTATGGGAATACCCGCGAAGAATTAATCTTCTTTGGCACACGTATCATGTGGATTTTGGGACTGGTAATAACTCTTGGGTTGATACAGTTTTATCTCATTCCTGACATTTCTACCTGGTCGACCGAAGGTGGATGGGATCCGCACACCGGACGATTGCTCGGAACCTGGATGGATCCGAATTTCATTGCCGGACTTCTGGGATTTGCTCTGCCGCTTCTCATGGGATGCTGGTATGAAACAAACAATAAAAAATTATTATTAAGTCTGCTGATTATTATTAGTGTGGTCGCTTTGTTTCTTACTTTTTCTCGCAGCGGATCTCTGGCCGCTGTAATAGGCTTAGGGATTTTCTTTTTATTAAGAGATCCCAAAATAATTGTATTAGGTATTCTTATTCTCTCTCTGGGGATTTCTCTCAATGAACGAGCCCAAAAAAGATTTATAGAGTTCTCAGGAACGGTTTCCTCCGTGCTTCTCCAAGATACCGACGAAATAGACCCGACGGCCAAACTCAGGTTCAAGAGCTGGCGGGATAGCTTTGAACTCTATCGCAAATACCCGGTTATGGGTATTGGATTTAATACCTATCGCTATAAAGCCTCCGAAGAAGGTATCGTCGATGAAAACTATTTCTCTGCGGGAGGCGCTGATTCGACACTGCTCACGATTCTTGTCACGACCGGCACACTCGGAGCGCTCGCCTTTGTCTGGATTTGGTGGCAACTTTTTTTGACACACTTACAACGATTCTTTTATTCAAAACAGAATTTTCGAAGTATCAATCTGGGGTTTTCAGCCGGTATTGCCAGCCTTTTGGTACACTCACTCTTTGTGAATTCACTGCTTTTCCCCTTGATTCTTCTGCCAACTTTTGCTATCTCAGGAGTATTGGATGCTTTAAATAAGAAAGGCTAAAAACAAATATTTATGCGAAAAAAAATTGGGGCGGCGTTAATTCTTCTGGGAACAATTCTGATTGTTGGGATTATTGTGGCCAATACCAAGGTTCCTGTCTGGAAAGCCCACGCCCTGGAGGTCGTGGCGGCGGCGAAGCATGCCCGCACCAATCTTCACGCCTGGGAAATTGTTTTGGAAGATGCGAAAGACATCCCCTCTATTTATCCTTTTTCGGTGGTCAAAAAAAGTCTCCGAACCGCTCACCAGATCATTGGTCATCTTCATGGAATCCAAGCTGAGCTTACTTTTTTTCCCGATGAATATCAGGAACTTCCCAAAGAAATCAGTCATAAAAAGATAGAAGACATCTATGAGTTGATCAAAAAAATTGATCAAAAAATAAAGACCCTCCAAAAGCATGTTCAGTCTCTCCCTGAGGACTTCATGGACCCAGATCAAAAACTAGAAATCCAAGATTTTCAAAAAAAAATACAAGAAATCAGCGCCAATGTTTCTGATTTCAAAAACACACATTCTATTTTCAAATACCTCTCTCGCAATCAAGAACGCGTCCTTATTCTTCTTCAAAATCAAAACGAGCCCCGATCTACGGGAGGGTTTACCGGGAGCGTCGTCGTATTGGATTTCAATCCGGACTCTGTTACCTGGCGATTTTCCGATATCTACTCGCTGGATCGACGCGTACCGATCCATCAGCAGAAACCCGCCCCACAATTTTTTCATGATCTCTCTGGAACCCTTTCTCTCCGGGATGCCAACTTTTGGCCCGATTTCCCAACGTCGAGTCAGGCCTATCGGGACTTCTTCGATATTATTGGAGAAAAAGTCCCTGGGACGGTTATTGCGATCAATCTCAATCTCGTCGAAGAGATACTGCATCTGACCGGACCGATCAAATTAGAAAAATGGGGTCTAAAACTAGATGAGTATAACTTTGATCTGATGCTGAGCTTTTTGGTCGAATCTAAAATAGCCGGTCGTTTTAATGTAAAGTATCCGGTGCTTAATTTTGCGGCCGAACTCTTCATGCCGATTTATTGGAGAAATATTAATCTTGAAACGCTGACGGACTTTAACTTCGAAAAATTTAAAGAAACCAAAACCGTCCTGGCCTCTTCCACCTATCCCCCACTGCAAAAGCTCTTTGACAACTGGAACATTGCCGGTCGTGTCCAAAAGAACAAAGACGCCGACAATGTGCTGCATTTTGACTTTGTTTCGGTAGGGGCTAATAAATCTGAAAAATTTGTCTGGACCAAAATCAATCATGACTCCAAAGTTCACCCCAGTGGGAAGGTCTTGAACACCCTCCAACTCAAACGCACCCATGCGCTGCATCCAGGAGAGATTCAGACGCTTCTCAATGCTGACCAGTGGTCTGAAAACATTCGAGACCTGATTCAGCCAGAATTACTCTGGAAGCTCGGTGAGGGGCAAAATCGAACGGTTTTAAGAATTTATGTTCCGCTTGATGCCCAGATCATTTCTTTTGAAAATCCTTCGGGGCCTTTGGCCGAAACTTTTTCCGAAGATGGACAGTTTCGCATCTTTGTCCTGCCGATGTTCGTCAATGTCGGTGAAACCCTTAACATCAAACTCTCGTATGAAACTGGTAATAAGCAGGGCAACTATCACTGGCAGCCCTATTATCTTCAATTGATCGGCACACCGGGCAGACAAAAGACTTCTTTTCTTTCAACGATCTCTACGCCTGAAAACGGAAACTTTATTGCTGACACGCCGAATATTGGACGACCTCAAAACCTAATCGATGATGCATTTAGGGCAACGGTGGAGTTTCGGAGTAAATAAAAAGGCTTCTCTTTATTTCTTATTGATCATTCCTCATTGATCATTGATAATTCTCCCGTATGCCTCGTGAATTTTTGTGGCGGGTTCGCATTCTTCAGTATCTCTTCGGAGTGGTGTTTTTGGTTTTTGCGGGGAGACTCTTCCAGCTACAAGTCATAGAGCATGATGAATGGTATGCGGAAGCCAAATCACAGCATGAAAAACGATCTGTTTTGCCCGCAAGACGCGGGAAAATTTTGGTTCGCAAAAACCGATTGACCGATGACGTCACACCTCTTGCGACCAATAACACGCTCAAGATGCTGTTTATTGACCCAATTGTTTTGACCTACCCGCGATACAATCCTCGTATTCCCCTCTCACAACAAGCCTCTACCGGAAGTCCTCAACTCACAGCGGAGCTTTTAGCGCCTCTTTTGATTCATGCCCATTGTGAAAAAATAGAAGGATGTCTCATCACAACCGATCGCAACGAGTGGAGCCCCACGGAAGAAGCGGCCATCAATGCCTACCAAAGAGAACTCGAAAACATTTTTTCTGAAACCGAGCGCCATCGCGTCATATTAGAAACCGAACTCACGGATTCCCGTATGGAAGAGATTCGACTTTTACATTTAGGCGGTATTTTTATCGAAGGTACGACGCTCTTCGCTGATCCGACCAAAATCGTCCCCTCTAATATTGATGATATTGCCGAAAAACTGACCGAACTGATCACGCTCAATAAAAAACAAATCGCTCGTGCCTTGGCCCGCCGTCCAAAACGCTATGTAGAGATTGTCCATAAAATCGTCCCCGAGGTTTCGGCCGCTATTTTGGAACTCAAAAAAGACGAACGCTATCGCGATCTACTTCGAGGTATCCAACTGAGGAATGAACACTGGCGGTATTACCCCGAAAAAGCTTTGGCTTCCCAAGTCCTTGGATTTCTTGATTCGAGTGAAAAAGGACAGTACGGACTGGAAGGTTATTTTGAATATGAACTCAAAGGACAAGAGGGGGTTATCTCTGGCGCGACCAATGTTCGCGGGCAACGAATTCTCGATAAAGGCTCTGATATTCAGCGCGCCCAAGATGGGGCGGATCTTGTCATCAGTATTGATCGTGTCATTCAGGGACAAATCGAACGGATCCTCTCCGAAGATCTCAAAAAAGTCGATGCTGATTTCGGACAGGTTATTGTGGTTGAACCCGCGACCGGACGAATATTAGCCATGGCCCAAGCCCCGACTTTTGATCCCAATGAATTTGGAAAAGCCTTTGCCCGTTACGAAATATCCGAAGAACAAGAACTCGCGGATCGTGAAGACGAAACATTTAATCAACGCATCCCCACCATTACCTCGAAAGGAAAATATTATCGATACTTCAATCACTGGGGGCCTCAGGTTTTTCGAAACAAAATTATATCTGATACGTATGAGCCGGGATCGGTCATGAAGGCCGTCACGATTGCCGCCGCTCTTAATGCGGATGAAATCAAACCGACCACAACTTTTAACGATATCGGTCCGATTGAAGTAGATGAATTTCAAATCCGAAATTCAGGTGATGATTATCACGGACAGACGACGATGATCAAGGTTCTCACCGAGTCTTTAAATACCGGAATTGCTTTTATTACCCAAAAAATGGGCGCCAAATTACTCTATGAATATCTTCAAAAATTTGGATTCGAAGGCTACACTGGTATTGAGCTTTCGGGAGAAGTAGGCGGAAAATTAGAACACTGGAAAGATTGGGAGGCTTCCGAGCTGATCACCCGTGGATTTGGACAGGGAATGACCGCCACCCCCTTGCAGATGACCATGGCCTTTGCGGCGCTTGCCAATGGTGGACACCTCATGAAGCCTCTTTTGGTAGAAGAAATTCGCTATCCCGATGGAAAAGTGAAAAAAATAGCCCCGGAAACGATCCGAAAAGTTATTTCGAATCAGACCTACCAAATGATCAAATCGATGCTTTTAGCCTCCGTCAATGACGGGATTGCCTGGGGTGTTCAGATCCGTGGCTACAACATCATGGGAAAAACTGGAACCTCTCAAACCTACCGCAATGGAAAAGCCCTCACGGGTGTGGGAACGACGATTACGAGCTTTGCAGGGTTTGCGCCGCTCAAACATCCGCAGTTTGTCGTCCTGACCAAATACGACTTCCCCAAAACTTCTCAGTGGGGATCAGAAACCGCTGCCGGGACTTTCCGCCGCGTCACCGCCTTCTTGCTGGAGCATATGGGCATTCCTCCGGACAGAAAATAATACTTCGTCACTTGTCCTACAGAACTTCCGTTGAGTTTCTTTCCACTCCTGTTTACAATGGCGACACATAATCTTATTTTCACATGCAATTTTTCTTAGACACGGCTGACATTGATTCGATTAAAAAATACGCCTCCTGGGGCATTGTTGATGGCGTGACCACCAACCCAAGTATTATCGCGAAAGAAGGCGTTAATCTTGAAGCACGCATTAAAGAAATTGCCGAAATCGTAGACGGTCCTATTTCTGCGGAAGTGATTGCCACCGATGCGGAAGGCATGATCAAAGAAGGACGCAAGATCGCCACCTGGCACGAAAATGTTTACGTCAAAGTTCCGATGACCAGCGAAGGTCTGAAAGCCGTGACGGTTTTTTCCGCCGAAGGTATTAAAACCAATGTTACGCTCGTCTTCTCTGTCTCTCAGGCCGTCATGGCAGCCAAAGCCGGAGCCACTCTTGTCTCGCCTTTTTTAGGTCGCTTAGATGATATCTCAGAAGATGGTATGCAGCTGATTGCTGACATTGTGCAGGTTTATGAAAATTACGGCTTTCAGACTCAGATCCTTGCAGCCTCTATTCGTCATCCACTCCATGTGGTACAGGCTATGAAGATCGGCGCGGACATCGCCACCATGCCACCCTCTATTTTTGATAAACTTGTTGCACACCCGCTAACGGACAAAGGTTTAGCAGCGTTTTTAGCCGATTGGGAAAAAGTAAAAGATAAGCAGTAAATTTATAAGAATGATACATTTAGATTTAAAAAACATTCCAGACTTATCTCTTGAGGGAAAAAATTTACCCAAACTTTTGGGCGATATTCATACCCGCGATCAGGGATTTTATTCTGTCATTGATGACGAGAAACTTCTCAAAAAAATTGAAGCTTTCGTCGACCAGATAAAAGGAAAATATAAAAATATTGTTGTTCTCGGAATCGGTGGCTCTGCCCTCGGGACGATTGCCATAAAAGACTGCTTGAGTAACTTTTTTGTTCAGAGTTTTCCACAATTACACGTCTTAGAAAACATTGATCCACAATTTTTGCACGAAGCGATTGAAGCCTTTGATATAGAGCAAACACTCTTCATTGTGATCAGTAAATCTGGCGGAACCGCCGAAACATTATCGCAGTTTGCCCTCTTTCGAAATGAAGTGGAAAAGTCAGGACATAACCTCCAGGATCACTTCGTCGTGATCACCGGCAACAAAGGACTTTTGAGAGAACAAACCATTGCACTCAACCTTCCTACTTTCAATGTCCCTGAAAATGTCGGTGGACGATTTTCGGTTCTGACCGCCGTCGGACTTTTACCGGCGGCTCTGATCGGCATTGATATTCGAGCTCTGATTCAGGGCGCACAAACCATGCGAGAAGCATTTGTCAGCGAGGACATAGATAGAAACCTTCCTTTTCAACTCGCATCTGTTCAATTTTTGTGTTCAAAAAAAGGCCAGTCTCAAAACGTTCTTATGCCCTATGCGACCAAACTTCGAACGTTCTCGGCCTGGTTTGCGCAACTGCTGGCGGAATCCACCGGCAAAGTCGATCGCAAAGGTCATCATGTGGGACTCACTCCTATTCCGGCCCTCGGCGTGACAGACCAACACTCACAGTTTCAGCTTTTTGCCCAAGGTCCGAATGACAAACTGATTCTCTTCCTCACGATCAAAAACCACGGCAAACCCTTGCCGATTCCTATCACACAGGATCACAACAAAGTAAATTTCCTTAAAAACAAGACTTTTGCAGACCTTCTCGATGCTGAACAACGCGCCACCGCTGATACGCTCGCAGAAGTCGGACGACCCAATCTTACGATAGAAATAGACCAACTCGATGCCGAGCATCTCGGCCAGTTATTTTTATTATTTGAAGGCGCGACGGCCTTCTTGGGAGAATTTATGAATATCAATGCCTTCAACCAACCCGGTGTGGAACGTAGTAAAGAACTGACGCGGGAGTACTTATCTTAAATGTAGATTAAATGTTTGGGGTCTTGAGAGAGAATCTTTATGGTTTTTAAAATACCTCTCTTTTTTAAAATATGATTGACAATCAATATACATTTAATATACAATTTATATATCGTAAAAATATACGATGGGATTCTGAAAAAGAGAAACAATTAAAATTTAAACGCGATCTTTGTTTTGAAACCATTTCAACATTCATGCTCCAAAATCCTTCCTGTATATTAGACATTATCAATCACCCGAATGATAAAAAATACCCGAACCAACAAATCATTGTTATAAACTTAAAAAACTATGCCTACATCATCCCCTACGTAGAAACCTCAACTGAAATATTCCTGAAAACAATTATTCCGAGTCGAAAAATGACGAAAAAATATTTATCCTAAAACTATGAAAGATGTTGCCCTCGATGCCGAAGAACAAGACATCCTTGATCATCTCGATGAGATGGAATCTGTCCCCAATGTAAAAGAAGAAATTGCGAGACTTCATTCTTATTTCGTAGCTCATGGTGCGAAGAAGAAAGTCATTAGCTTGCGTTTACCAGAAGACAATTTATTGGCGCTCAAGCAAAAAGCGATGGAAGAAGGCCTCCCCTATCAAACGCTAATTGGGTCCGTCCTGCACAAATATGTAACTGGCAAACTTATCGCTCGTGACTAGAATGAAGTCATGATCCTCTCCTGTTCCCTCCCCGCTTCCGATGGTGTTGACTATGATTTGAAGACCGGCAAATATGTTTTGTATCTCTATCCGAAAGATATGACATCCGGCTGCACGCTGGAGTCTCAGACTTTTCGTGATCATCAGCAATCTTTTAAAGATTTAGGCTTTCAGATTCTGGGCCTGTCCAAAGATGATCTCAAATCACACGCAAAATTTATTGAAAAAGAATCCTTAAACTTTCCCCTTTTATCAGACGAATCCACAGAATTTATTCAGAAACTTGAAGCTTGGAAAGAGAAATCTATGTATGGCAAAAAATACTTCGGCATCGAACGCTCTACTTTTGTGATTATCGACGGTAAAATCAAGCAAGCATGGCGCAAAGTGAAAGTTCCGGGGCATGTGGAGGAAGTGTTGGAGGTTTGTAAAAAATTGGCATAGAAAAAACTCCCCGACGCCGCAGCGCGAAGGAGTTTCCGGTTATGACGACAGGACGAATCTCAAGAGAGAATGTCTTGTGGTACAGATTGTCCTGCCGTCGGGTTGTTTGTTATGTTGTGAGGGGCGGGTTTAGTGGGTTTCGTTGACCTGCGAGTACGTCGTCGTTTGGACGAGATACCCGTTGTGCCAGTCTTTCGTGGTGTCCGAATGACTGGGGTCGGCTTCATCCGACCAGATCAAAAAGTTGTTCCCAATGTAGTCGAAGGCGACGCGATCATCGGGGGACCGATACTGGTTATCCCCGAGGAGCGAAACCGCCACTTCACCATCCGATGGATCCCCGAGAGAACCGGGGCCCATCTGATCTACCAGCAATGAATAGGTCCGAGACTCGCCCGGAGCCAATCGCTGGTTGCTGAAGTCGATAGCGACGATACCGTTATTGCCCCCAGTCGAGGGAATACCAGTCGCAATGCTTTTGATCACATTGGCCGCCGTATCAACCTGCCCGGTGAAGCTGTTAACCTGATAGACCGCGAAGGTCGATCCGGTCGTCTTCATACCCCCAAATTGGAGGCCCAGTGTCACTCGACCCAGGTCAACCCCACGCGCCTCATCGGCGGTGACGGTGAACCGGTAGAGTTCCTGCTGGGCTACCTGAGGGCCCCTCACAAAGGGTTGCTGTGTTGCGTGTGTCACAGAGAGACGCGTCCGGGTTACCACAAAGGGCTCCCCGACTGCAGATCCCCATCCATCAACTGGGACAGAAAGGTCATTGCCCGTGGCCGCCGTAACGGCTTCGATGCCGCCCGTAACATGGGCGGTATCGAGGGCAAGTTGCAATCGGTGACCGGTCTGATTGGCCTTCGAAACGTCTCGCACATCAACTTTGATGGTGACGAATGTGGAGCCGTTCTTGGGGACACGAATTCGCTCGGTGTTACCGAGCTCAAATTGTAATTCACCGTTGATCATCTGTTTTGCTTGTATCAGATGACCGTTGGCGTCGTACACTTTGAAATCCAGTCGACTTTCAACGAGGAGGTCCAGCAGGTTTCTCAAGTAGAGATCCTTGATCTGAACTTCATCATCGGTCGCGGTGAACCGAATCGTAAACACAGCTTGGTCTTCTTCCCCCGCTACGAGGATATCTGAGTATTCCGTGCTCCCGAGGGAGACGTGGAGGGACCCAGATTCGATCAGTCGTAAGACTGGACCGTCCACGGGAAGCCCGTGGATGATCGCGGGTTGCGCGGTTTCAACGTTGTCGACCTCGAGGTCCAGCAGCCGAAACTGCATTTCCCCCGGGGCATTTCCTTCGTAGGTATCCACGACGACCGTCAACTCAAGTTGATGAGCCGAGGCAATCGGAATCCAAAGAGGAAAATAACCGAGTCCGTTTTGTAGTATCTGTGCCGATCCTTGCTGCACGCCTTGTGCAAAGATCGCCACGGTCACATCCTGTGGGCGGGTCTGGCCGGACGTCACCAACTCGATCAACGCGCCTGTGACCAGCACGTCTCCGAGAGGGTTGTTGTCGATAACAAATTCCATTCCGGTTATGTCATCGACTCCGGCGACGATGGGTGTTCCATCGGAAATCCCTGACGTTTCCGACAGGGTGACTTCCGAGTACTGCGTTTCCACATCGGATCCGACTGCTTCTCCGAAGAGAAGCGTCGCCGGAACCAAGGTGTTGGTCGACAGATACGTGGGACGAATGAAGTCCCAAGAACCCATCGCCAAACGAAACGAAGCGCCACTGACCGTATTAAGACCAATGTTGGTTGCGACCTTGATGATCGAGGTTCCGGAGATCTCGAATGTCGTATCCGAGCGCAGGTTCCCGTTTTCATCAAAGTGCAGATGGTCGATCAGTCGGTCGTTCAGGAACACCCTCCAGTTGGAGGTATATTGGTCAGGATGAGCCATGATCCATTCGTCGAAACGAAAGATCAAGCCATCTACCAAAATCGGTTCATCTACCCGGACACGAGCCGTCAGTGTGACGACATCGAAACGTCCTGGTGGAACAACCCGATCCCCCAAACTGGAGGGGTCCCGAGTGACCTGAATTTTCCCAATCCCATACCCTTCCGGTGCCAGACGCACATCAAAGATGGCGTCGGGCTCCCCGCGGACCAAGATGCTGTACGCACCAGTCGTTGGGGGACGAAAGGTCATCAAACCGTATCCGAAGAGTTCCCAGTCTTCCGCGCTGTTGCGAACAACAAACTCAAGCCCTTCCGAGCCTTCGTATGCGGAGAAGAGGTATTCTTGGTCTGAGCGAAGCGGAATTTTAGCATACTGCTGCAATCCCTGATCGCTCAGTTGGTCTATGAACCCATCCGCCAGCCATTTGAGATGGCCAAACTCGGCGGTGATGCCGGCATCAGCCTCGTGGCTGAAGTCTTCATCGTCCACCGTGATGACCCCGGTTTCCCCGTTAACCCCGATGGAACCGCGCAGTCGTGCCGACATCGACCCGTCAGGAGTCTCCAGAAGGATCTCGCTGATCTGGTCGCCGCGCAGCACTTGGAGGCCTTCGAAGACGAGGTTGCCCTCGTCATCGACGGTCCCTTCTGCGGTTTTTTGCTGCCCAGACTTCGTCCGAAAGCTTCCCCGGACGGAGGACTGTCCTCGCATCGATTCGGGGATCGCATCAGCCGAAATCTTGACGGCTCGGGTCGTGTCAGGGATAAATTCGAGCACCAAGTGCAACGAGCCATCCCCATTCACCAGGTTTGCTGGGGCCGTGGCTTCAAAAACCACGGTATCAGCGTCGTCGAAAGCCTGTACCAGAACGGTGTAGGACTTCGGCGCGAGCCCGGTGAGAACGATCCGACCTTCGGTCGGGTTCGGGATTACCGCCTCGACGTCCACCTGGAGGGTGGAGTTGTCGAGGAGGGTGATCTGCCACTTGAGATCGTCGGAATGACGATACTCCTCCGCGGCGTGGAAGCGAATGGACGTAGCCAGATCGTTTCCGCCGCCGGCGAAGAGTGTGGAGTTCAGGGCGAAGACGACCAGAAAGGCCGCCAGTATGTTCTTGAGGGGGGAAGTCTTCATTTGGCTTCTCCTTTGTTGTGGGTTGTTGTGACGGTGAGTTTCCGTTGATCTGTGCCGCGATAGCCTCCATCAACGACGAAGACGCCCGAGTCGGGCATCTCCAAAGCTGCTGTTTGCGATTGCGGGGTGGGTGCTGGAGCAAGCTCCGGCGTGGATTGACGATGGATAAACAGGCCCATAAGGACCAGAATCGCCACCGCCATGAAAGTCATAATACATTTCTGCATTGTGAATCTCCAACTTAGGGTTTGAAACGCCCCCAGCCTCTGATGAGACTGGGTACAAATAAATGTTTTTCTCTTTTCTCTCCTTTTACTACTTACTTATGATTTAACTTTGGACGGCAGGACAACTGTTTCTAAGCTTTTTTCCTCGAAAGGAAATAGACTCAAGAAACAGATCAATGCCGTCCAAACCGAACTGTCAAAGAACAGGTGCTTTGTGAAGCCATGACTATATACTGTTTTTTTTAAAAATGTCAATAGTCTAGGAGCAGGTTTTCTGCAAGCTTCAAAAAAGATAAACGAAGCGGCCTTTCTAAACGTGACAAAAAAAACTCAAAAAAAATGTCACACTTTGGAATTCCCCCCGTTAAGCTTTTCATAAACCAACATGATTTCCACTTTCTCACTTTTACGCCGAACCTCTTCTTTTCCTTTTGACATTACTGGTATGAGTTCTGATACTGTCGTTGATATGAACCTTCTTGAGCGCGTAAAACGAGGCGATGACCAGGCCTTTGAGGTCTTGTACACGGAGTATTACACCCCCGTCTTTCGCTACCTTTATCGGAAACTTAATGGACAGCATGATGTGGCCGAAGATCTGACTCAAACGGTCTTCCTACGAGTCATCAAAAACATTCAAAACTTTAAAGATCTCGGAAAAAATCCTCTCGTATACTTCTATACTATTGCTCGCAATCTCATGATTGATCACGTCCGCAAACAGAAACGTTGGCACGAAGTGGAGTATGATGATGCTCCGCAGATCCCCTCAAAAGATCCAAATCCTTCTCAGGTCCTCTCGGATATTGAACTCAAAGAACTCCTGGAACAAATGCTCACCACGCTTCCTCAAGATCAATCAGAAGCATTGACCCTCAAATATATTGAAGGATTTCCCAACAAAGAAATTGCAGATATTATGGACAAATCAGAGGCTAATATCCGAAAGATGCAATCACGAGGCCTCGATAAACTACGCACGGTCCCCTCTCTTCATTATCATTTTCCTGATTTCTAAATCATGAACAATCCTGAAATCGGCAACGAAAAAATGGTTCATCTCCTCCGTTCTATGAACGAAGATGCACCCGTCCCCCGCTCGGAAGGTCTTCGAGACCTCCTGCGGCAACAATCCCATGAATCCCTCGTGAAACAGGATGATACTAGCTGGGGAAGATTCCGGTGGTTTAGATCCTGGAAAGCCTTCGGCAGCGTAGCTTCTTTTGCCGCCTTGGCCCTGCTCTTTCTGCCTTTAGGCGCTCAAGAAGATCTCTTACTGGTCGAGAAACTCCAATCTGAAATTGAAATGGAGATCCTTCTCCTCCAAGAAGATGCTCAACTCCTCGATGATCTCAACCAGAACTTCCTGACATTCTCTGACAACTCCCCTCTCTTATGAAGAAATATATTATCGCTTTCGGACTTGCCGCTTTCCTCTTTCCCTTTGAAACGGCTCACGCTTCGGACTTCACGGATCGATTGGAGCTCCAAAAAGCACAATGGCAATTGCTTCAACGAGAAATCTCTTCTCAATCTATTCTTGCTGAAGACGTGAAATCAAAATGCATCGATCAGCTCAAAGCACAGATTCTTTTGCTCGAAGCACAGATCCAGTCTCCAGACGAAGCCACGGCTAAAAAGATTGTCCAGGATGCGCAGCAAGAAAATGCTTCTTGTTTTGCCGACATCAAACAATCAAAAAGAGCCTCTATCCAATTGAAAATTACCGCGCTTGAATCCCTTATCAAAAAAGTGGATGACCCGCAAAAGAAGGCCCAATACGAGGCGCTTCTACAGAAACTTAAGACGGCTATAACTTCGTTATAGTACCTCCTTTGTGAGGTGTGTGTTTACAAAAAGGGCGAGGAGTCGCCCTTTTTGGTTATTCGAATAATTCTCATTAAATCTCTGCCAAAATCGACACAACTCTTTCAACTTTTGTGTTTTTTCTTATACTACCACCATGCTTACTGAAAATCAGCTTCAAACTCTAGAAATATTCCAAAAATCCTGTCGTCGAACGATTTTGGAAATGCTCAAGACCTCTCAGTCAGGACATCCTGGAGGCTCTCTCTCCGCTCTGACCTATTTGAGTGTGCTGTATGCTTTTCGAGCGGCGCAGACCAACGAGCCGATCATCGTCTCCAACGGACATATTTCCCCAGGCGTTTACAGTATCCTTGCTGAGCTGGGGGTCGTAGATAAAGAAGAAGTTCAAAAAACATTTCGACAAATTGGCTCTCTCTTTGAAGGCCACATTACGCGACATATTCCAGGGATCCCATATGGAACCGGTCCTTTGGGCGTGGGTGTTTCGGTGGCGGCCGGGGTCGCCCTGGCGAACCGCGACCAAATGGTCTTCGCTAGTCTTGGTGACGGCGAAGCCCAAGAAGGCCAGGTGCACGAAATGGCCCTTTTGGCCGCGAAAGAAAAATTAAATAATTTTGTTGTTTTTGTAGACTACAACCGTGTCCAACTGACAGACAGCCTGACCGAAACCTGTCCGATTAATATTACCGGTATTTTCCGCGCTCATGGCTGGAATGTCCTCGAAATCGATGGTCATGATGGACAAGCCATCTGGAGTGCCATTGAAGAAGCTGAAAAGAGTGATCTCCCCACGCTGGTCATGGCCAAGACGATTATGGGACATGGCGTTCCGGGTATGGAAGAGGACGGCCAAGCGCTTAAATCTACCTGGCATGGAAAAGCTCCCAAGCCTGATGTCATCGACGAAATGTTTTCAAAGCTC
>DGOF01000025.1 GCA_002389285.1 Patescibacteria group bacterium UBA4473 | reverse complement strand
CACCATCCTTCGCCCTTTAGATGAGCTTAGCCCGAAGGGCGTAGCGAATCAAAGACGAAGGATGCCCACCGAAGCTTTGTGCACAGAAAGGGCTACGGATGGCACGCCAATCTTTTCTAATTTAACTTTTCAGTTTTGGCTTTTAGCCTATACTTTTTATGAAACTCTTTAACCCCTTTACCCCATGTCTAAATTTCGAACCGGTGTACTTTTTGGCGATGAGGTCAGTGAAGTCTTTGCTGATGCGAAAGCGAATAACTACGCACTTCCCGCGGTGAATATCATCGGAACGGATTCTATTAATGCGGTCATGGAAACGGCGGCGAAGGTAAACTCTCCGGTGATTATCCAGCTTTCTTTTGGAGGCGGACAGTTTTATGCAGGGAAAAGTTTGCCCAATGATAATCTTGAGGCGTCAGCAGCAGGATGTGTGAGTGCCGGGTTGCATGTGCATCATTTGGCCAAAGCCTATGGAGTTTCGGTTATTTTGCATACCGATCACTGTTCCCGGAAAAATCTTGCTTGGATCGATCATCTTTTAGATTTCCAGGAAGACTATTTTGAAAAAAACGGTCATGCGCTCTATAGCTCGCATATGCTAGATCTTTCAGAAGAAAGTTTGGAAGATAATATATCAATTTCTAAAAAATATTTTGAACGGATGGATAAGCTTGGTATTACGCTTGAAATTGAACTCGGCGTAACGGGCGGAGAAGAAGACGGCGTTGATAATTCAGATGTCGATAGCAGTCGTCTCTATACTCAGCCAGAAGAAGTGTATACCGCCTACCAAGCACTGAGTGAGATTAGTCCGCGCTTCACCATCGCAGCAGCATTCGGAAACGTGCACGGAGTGTACAAACCCGGTAACGTAAAACTTGAACCTGTGATTCTCAAAAATTCACAAGATTTCATTGCTGAAAAATTAGGATCGGGAGAAGACAAACCCGTAAATTTTGTTTTTCATGGAGGCTCGGGATCAGAACCGGCAAAGATCACAGAAGCCCTGTCATACGGAGCGATCAAAATGAATATTGATACGGACATGCAGTGGGCATTTTGCGAGGGCGTGCGAGATTACATGAAAGATAATGCGGCCTATCTAGAGACCCAAATAGGAAACCCAGAAGGTGCCGACAAACCCAACAAAAAATTCTACGATCCCCGGAAATGGCTCCGTGTGGGAGAAGGTACGTTTGTGGAGCGCTTGGAGAGAGGCTTTGAAGAGCTTAACTGTGTAGGACGAAATTAAAAAAAGTCAACTTTCTTGTCTCTCTCAGGCGGGTGGTCTATAATCGAGCGGAATGAAAAGATGTTTTTTCTTCTTCTTGAGTATTCTTCTTTTGCCCGGAGTGGGGCACGCACAAAATGCGTGGCTTTCCGTTTCGGACACGATTGCGGGGGCGAGTACCTCTTTTCGTGCGTCAGGGTTGCTTGATACTGAAAAAGTTCAGCTCCAGCTTCATCGTCCTGATGGGACAGAAATTCGTCTGGCAACACAGGCAGATGATCAGGGGGTGATAGAGGAGGACCTTTTTGGATTGCATTTACAACAATCAGGAGACTATACATTTGAGGTGCTTCGGCAGGGCATTGGTCTTTCGGCGAGTACGGATTTCCAAGTCATCCCCGGTGGTATTTCGGCCTATCGATCAGAAATACGAACCCAAGAGCTTTCCGCTCCGGCGGATCAGACCACGAAGATTCCATTTGAGGTGTGGGTTCGTGATGCTTTTGGAAATCCTTTAGTGGGAAAATCAGTCCAAATGCTTTCTTCGCGCAACGAAGATAGGCTCCCGGAATCTCTCGTCACAGACAGTCTGGGAAGTATTCAGGGCGTCGTGACATCTCGGACGCCAGGCGTGTCAGTGCTTTCTGCGGTAGTAGAAGATCGGGTTTTGTTTACCAAGCCAGAAGTGGTTTTTTATCTTCCGGGGAACCTTCCTTTTGCCGTAGGGTCCAGCGATACGGCGGGCGTTGGAGATTTTCTTAAGGCGCAACTTTTCGATTCAGGGCAGTTACAGCAGGTAGTATCTTTTTCCATAGCAGACATCGCCAGCGATGTTCAGACCGATCAGCATTTGACGGTTCGAGTGGCGGCGCGAGATGTAGGTGGGGGAGTCGCGTCTCAGTATACCGGGACGATTCGTTTCTCATCGTCCGATGATCGAGCGCAATTACCGGCAGATTATACATTTACACTTGAGGATCAGGGGGAGCATGTTTTTTATCTTTCCCTTACGTTTTCGACACTGGGCTCCCAAACGCTCAATATTCATGAGGTGGCAAATTTTGAAATTTCAGGAGAGAAGACCGTTAATGTTGTTTCGGGCGGTCCGCCTCAAAACATTCCGGGAGGAGAAGTTCCTTTGGAAATTTTAACCCCTACGCCCGGGGCGTATCAGATTCGACGGGCTACGATTACGGGAAGTGCGAGTGCTTGTACCGATATCAAATTAGTGGATGGTCCAACGGTGCTTGTGGAGGGATTGGCTACGGATCTAGCAGGAAATTTTGTGTATCAGACACCGACGTTGGGAGAGGGCACGCATGAGTTTCAGGCGCTTTGTGCAGGGGATGAGACCGTGGCTTCTGAGAAAGTTCGGATTCAAGTTGATCGAAGTCCTCCAACGGATTTTCAGTTTCACTTTAGTCCTTCAGAAACCGTTGATAGAGGGTCGACCTTTCAGTTTCATTTCTCGGCCAACGAAGATCTTTCCGCCGTGCAGTGTAGTTTTGGAGGAACCTTGCATGATTTGGCTCCGGGGGTGGATGGCGCGTTTGCCGGATCGCTCTATGCGCCAAATACCTGTGGCGATTATCCGGTGGTTTGTACCGCCATGGATGTCTTAGGCAATGAAAACGAAGAGCCACAGGGCACCGTGATTCGGGTTTGTAAACCCGGAGAAGCCGATGGACAAATTAATCAATTCCCGCTGGAGAATCAGCCGCCTTCGGCTCCGACAAATTTGCAAGCGGAAAGTGGCATTGATCGAGTAACGCTTTTTTGGTCCCCAGCACTTGATGATAAAGGGATTGATCGCTACCGTATTGAGTTTTCTTGTTTGAATCTTGCTTCAATTTATCAGGGAGAAACGGGTCTTATTTTCGATAAAATAAACGAGACCCCTGATGATCGGACGCAGTGGTATGTTTCCCCGATTCGTGATGATGAGAAATGTTTCTTCCGGGTCGTTGCTATTGATACGGATGATGCGGAAAGCGATCCGAGTGATGTGGTAGAAGGGGTGACCCTTGGTGCGCCTGATGATATCATTGGGGGTGGTGATGATGACGGAGACGATGATGGCCCAGGAGGGGGTGATGACGATGGTCCTGGGGGCGATGATGGAGATGGCGAGAAAGACAAAGATCCTGAACAAGAGTTAGAAAAATCAGGAGGCAGTTATTCTACCTGGATGTTGCTCTTAGTAGCGCTTCTTTTTGGCTCCGGTATGGTGCTGATGACACGCCGTCAGGAATAATTATTCTCGATACTCTGAGAGAGGATTTTGAGGGGTATTTTTTGAAAACACGAGGTTCGAGGGAGAAAGCAAAAAAGGGGAAAGAAAATAGTTGACAGGTCCTTATTCTTACCTAGAATGTCCTGGCCTTCTTTCACGAGAAGGGACTTAAATCGCTCTTTGACAATTCGTATTAGTTATTTTTTCTATCTTTTGTTCATCAAAAGATGGAAATGTCTGAGGAAAACTCTTTTTGAAAGAAGAGAGACGAAAAAAGTTACATATAAGTATATAACGGATACCTAGACTGGTACTTCCGACGAAGGACGTTGAAAGCTTACGAAAAGCTTCGGGGAGCGAGCAATCACGCTATGATCCGGAGATCTCCGAATGGGGAAACCCATCCCGCTTGCGGGATACCCTGTGCCCAAAACCATTAAGCACAGGGAGGGAAGTCGGCGAACTGAAATATCTCAGTAGCCGGAGAAAATAAATCAATAGAGATTCCCTGAGTAGCGACGAGCGAAAAGGGAACAGCCCAAA